>JABEUT010000129.1 GCA_013044305.1 Bacteroidia bacterium | reverse complement strand
TTTGCAGGTGTAAGTATTTCATGCCAAAAACCCACCACCTGTACCGTTGTCGTTAATGTTATTGATCAGAACACGAAGCAGCCCGTGCCGGGTTGCAGCGTAATGCTCAATTCCACCGTTACCAATGCCGTTGTGTCGGGGAGCGGCTATACCAACAGCTCCGGCAGCGTAACCTTCACCTTTCAGCTTCCCGCCATATTCAATATATACTGTAACCTTGCCAACCCGCCGAAAAGCGGTACCGGAATTGTACAGTTGCAGCCGGGGCAAACCGTTACCTCAACGGTGTATGTAACCCCCTGAAGGCAGCCCTGTATTTTAAATAAAAAAAGTATTATTAACCTGCCGGAATTCCTCCTGCTCCTTACCTGATAAGGGTCAGGCTGCCCTTGCGTTCAAAGTATTCGCCTTTGCTTGAGGTGTACTGAATGTGGTAAACATAAACGCCCAGTGGCGCCACCTTGCCGCCGCCGAGGTGTCCGTCCCAGCCCTGGGTGTAGTCGTTGGTTTCAAAAACAAGCTGCCCCCACCTGTCATAAATAGACATATCGTAGTTCTGCAGGTTTACAAAAACACCTACGGGGATAAATATATTGTTCTTGCCGAAAGGGCAGAAGGCATTGGGGATATACAGCCTCGGATCCTGATAGGCATCGGCAATGTTGGAAGTGCTGGAGTCTATAAACGGATAGGTTGAAGGATTTTCCACGGCCTGTATGTAATATGAGAACACACCCTGACCCTGGAGTATGGCGGTTATATTATCCGCATAGTTGTTTTCTCCGGCCCCGTTAAAGGGCACGGTGGCTATCTGTGCAAACGGCCCTCCGTCTTCGTTGCGGTAAATGGCGTAATAAGACACTCCGTTCTGCCATTGTGCGTAATCGTTCCAGGCCAGGTGGTTGATACCCGAATCGTTGCCCAGGGCGGTAAGGTACATGGTTTGCCCCAACTGGGTGGTATCTATATTAAACCCGCACTGGTTTTGCGATATTACCTGATAGGTATAGCTTTGCCTGTTCGGGTTGGCGGTGTCGTCAATAAAGCTGATAAAGGGCGATGCGGAAGACTGTTCTCCGGCAAATTTGAACGGCCCTGCCGGGGTTAACGCCCGCTGCAGAATGTAGTGCTGTGCCTGTGCGGCCACATCCACGTATGCATTTACCATAATGGCGGAGCTGTTGCCTGTAACGGTGGCTGTTTGCAGGTAGCTGAATTTAGGCACCGGCAGCAGGCGCACCGTATAGCTGATGGTGTTGGAAGAGGCGGTTACTTTCGGGGTGTTGCTGTCGGTAACCTGCACGTAATATTGGTAGGTGCCTATGCTCACCAGCCCGTTGTCGGTGAAGGTGGTTATGCCGGGCGGGGTTTCACCAATAATGGCGTAAGCGCCTCCGTTAAAATTTCTGTACACCTTGTAGTGCCCCACCTGCGGAATAAGGTTTATAAACGGTGTCCACGACAGGGTGTTCAAATGCTCGCAGGAGTCGGGCGACTGGGTAAGATAAATGGTGCTTTGCTCGCTGCAATACGGGCCTGTGTTTCCGCAGCTGTCAAAGGCCGCCACCCAAAAGTCTTCCGAGGCGCTGTCGCCGCCATGGGTGTTATAAAAGTAGTTCAGGCTGTTCTGTCCGTAAACAATGGCTACCTTCTTCCTTATGTTGTTTATCCATTTGTAAATGATGTACCCTTCCACATCGCGGGTGCTGCTTTTGGTCCATGCTATATTTACGGCGCCGGTTGAGGTTACGCTAACGGTATCCAGCACCGGAGGCGCGGGGCTGGTTTCGTTCCTGAATTTGCCGCTGTCGCGGTTCGATACCGAAAAGCAGCCCGAGGAATCCTCTATCACCACTTTATACGTAAGTTCTGTATCCTTGCAATAGGGGTAGTAAATGGTGTCGTTGAACGAAAGGGCGCGGGTGGAGTCTATAAGTTTCCAGACATAGCGGGGGCATTCGCGGTATATCTTGTACAATCCGGTGGAGGTGGGCGGAAGAGGCGTATGCATGGCATTCCAGCTTAAAAATGCAATGCCTGTTCCGGGGTTGAATATTGAAAGGTGGATGGTTTCCAGCGTGTCCAAAGCGGCGGAAAGCCCTCCGGAGTTGGTTACAATGTAATAGAATATGGGGGCAGCATTGGCGCCGGCACCCAATACAGTATAGCTGTTCTGCGCGCTTGAAGCGATGGTGGCGCATTGGGTATAAGGACCGCTGCGGCTGGTCGAGGTGAATATTTCGTAGGAAACAAAACTTGCATTCAGGTTGCCGGGCAGTTCCCACGACAGGGTTACATTGCCGGCCGAGTCAACTGAAAGGCATCGCAATTGAGGGGAGTTAATGGTCTGCGCTCCGGCGCCAAACCATAAAAAAAGTCCCCATAAACTGATAATGAGACGGAAATAAAATATGTTCAATTTCTTCTTCAAGGAAGGGTAACTTGTAATACTGCAAAATTATACTAAAAAAGAACAACGGGGCAAGCGCCCCTTTATTGCTAACAAAGACGGATAAAGAGTAATAAAGGTTGGTTACCCTCAACTTACTTCGTTATATTTGCAATATTTAACACCATTGCACGTTACCCAACCAATTAAACCTGCAATACGTATTTGTAAGCATGGCAAAGATTGTAAAATGACCTATATAGCTACATACCTGCCCGGAACCGGAACCCAAATTCCTGCCGCATGAAGATACTCATGGTATTATCGCAGGTGGAGGTTACGGGAGCCGAGGTATATGCCGCCACCATTAGCGACAGGCTCATTGAAAGGGGGCACGAGGTGGTCATTGTGTCCGATACCATCACCGTGCCTACCAAAGCCAAATACTACCCTCTGCCGTTTAACAGAAGAGGCGCTTTTCTAAGGATAAGGAACACCATAAAGCTTATTAAAATAATAAGGCGGAACCATATAATGGTTTTACACGCCCACTCGCGCATAGCATCCAAGCTGGGCTATATAGCGGCGCGCATCTGCGGCATACCCATGATATACACCGCCCATGGCCACCACCACGTGCATTTAAGCAAGAAGCTTTTTCCCGCTTACGGCGACTATACCCTTGCCATCTGCGAAAACGTAAAGGAGCAGATAGCGAACGACCTGGGCTGGAACCGTAATAAAATAGAGATTTTGAGGAATGGGGTGGACGGGAAGGTATTTATCCCCGTGCAGCCTCCCGTTCAGGGGGCGCGCGCCGTTGTTTCCATCATCGGACGCCTGTCGGGCCCCAAGGGCGATACCGCCTTCCGCGTACTGGAAGAAATCTGCACCAAAAACCCCATCAGCCCTTCCATTGATATACATGTGGTGGGCGGCTCCACTATCCCCGAACGCTTTTCTGTCTTCAAACACGCCGCTGCCTTGTCAGGCTTTTCAGGAAATGTAAAAGACCAGATAGCCGGCTCGTCGGTTGTGATAGGCAGCGGCAGGGTAGCCATGGAAAGCCTGATGATGGGCAAACCCACTATTGCCTTCGGCGAAGCGGGTTACGTGGGGCTTGTAACCGAACACAACCTGCAGGAAGCTCTGGAAAGCAACTTCGGCGACATTGACCCGCATGGCAGCCTTGATACAGGCAGGCTGGGTGAAGATATATCAAAAGGCATGGCTATGAAACAGGTGCCCGAAGATTTGCGGCAACGAATTGTTTCGGTCTTCGACCTCGATAAGGTTACAAGCCGCGTGGAATACCTCTACCAGAACTATTACTCCAGAAAAAAATACGAGGTGCCCGTGCTGCTCTACCACCGCATTATCACCGATAAGTCGCAGGCCGGAATACACGGAACCTATATAACCCTGAACCGCCTCGAGGCGCATTTCCGATACCTTAAAAAACACGGCTATACACCCATCACCTTTAGCCAGCTGTCGCTTATCAACAGGTTCGATTCCTCTAAAAAATATATCATCCTTACCTTCGACGACGGATACCTCGACAACTATACACTGCTTATGCCCCTTTTGGAAAAATACGGGTTTAAAGCGGTGATATACCTGGTTACAGGCAAGGCGGAAAACAGCTGGGATCTGAAGGACGAGGGCAGGACCTTCCCTCTGCTCACCCGTGAGCAGATCATAGACATGAGCCGCCGCGGCGTGGAATTCGGAGCCCATACTGTGAACCATGTTGACTTGAGCAGGGTGGGCGTACCCGAGGCGTGGAAGGAGATAACCGAATCGAAAAAGCATTTACAAACGCTGCTTGGCGCCGAGGTCATCTCGTTCGCCTATCCTTACGGCAGCCTGAACGACGTTATAAAGGAACTGGTGGTAAAAGCAGGATTCCGTTACGGGATAGGCACCGTGAACGGCCCGCTCGCCATGCAGGAAGACCTGTTCAACATACGCAGGATCGTCATCCACCCCGATACCGACGTATTCCGCTTTGCCCGTAAAGTAAACGGACACTATAATTACAGGAAGCAAAAAGGATTCGTTTACAACCCAGGCAAGGAACAGCAGGTAAGCCTTTTCCCGGGCTACACCGAGGCTGCCGCCTGATTCTTGCAAGCCGGGTCAGGCAGGTATTGCGCCTAACACCCGCCTGCGCGGTAAATATTAATTACCCGCCATTTATTTCTCATTAAAGGCTTTAAGGCGTATTTTGGTTATCACCCTTTTGGTATAGAGCGGAAAGTCGCCGTCCATCATCCAGTTGTAATAGCTCGGTTCATCCTTGAATACCTGGGCAACAGGCTTCCCTTTATGCTTGCCGAAATTAAACACCTCGTTCCCTTTTTTGTCGCGCACTATCCTTCCGGCAAGGTCAACATATTCGGCTGCCGAACTGAAAGTATGCAACCAGGGCACATCGCTGTTCAGGGTATCGTACCTGTTCAGCTGGGCCTCCAGTATTTCGAAGGTGGCGTTCACATCGGCTTCGGCGCTGTGCGCCTCTTTCAGGTTCTTGCCGCAATAGAATTTGTATGCTGCCGCAAGCGTGCGTTGTTCCATTTTATGGAAAATGTTCTGCACGTCTATCAGCTTACGGTCCTTTATTTCAAAATCTATCCCTGCGCGCAAAAATTCCTCCACCAGCAGCGGTATATCAAATTTATTGGAATTGTAGCCTCCCAGGTCGCATTGTTCCAAAGTTTGAAACAGTTCGGGAGCCACATCTCTGAACACGGGGCAGTCTTTTACATCCTTGTCGTATATGCCATGTATGGCGGTGGCTTCGGCAGGTATAGGTATGGTCGGGTTTATTCGCATGGTCATGTTTTGCCGTCCGTTCTGTGGCAATATCTTTAGTATGGAAATTTCCACAATTCTGTCGGTGGCTACATTCACTCCTGTAGTTTCAAGGTCAATGAATGCAAGGGGGCGGTTCAGGGTTAGTTTCTTCATGGGTAAAGTGGTTAGGCGCCTGGGTTTATGCTTCCGGTATGTGAACCGTACTCCCTGTTTATTTGCTTAGTGAATAATTTTTATCCGTTTCCGGCTGAAAGGAGCTTAAGTCGTAAATAATGATGTTGTCGTTGAGCGTGGTATAGCCGCTGCATTCAATCTTTACGCGGTACACCCCGGGCGGCAGCGCCATTATGTAATGCCCGTTTCGCGGTATGGGTTTAAACTGAAACTGGTCGCTCGTTTTTACATTGGTTACGGTCATCAGCGCCTCAATGGGTTTGGTGGTGTCGGCAGTAATTATACGGCCGCGCACTACTGCATACCGCTGCATGTCGTTGAACACCACCCTGTAAATGTCCATATCGCCGTATCCTTCGGGCCTTACCCTCGACACATAAGCCACATGATGGTCGGAGGTGAAGGAGATGCAGCGGTCGTCGCCGGTGGTGTTTACGGGGTATCCGAGGTTTTGCGGAGCCGACCAGCTGTTGCTGTCGGTATTCAGCCACTGCGACTTGAACAGGTCGAAATCGCCCATGGTGGTATGCCCCTGCGATGAAAAGTACAAAGTAGCCCCGTCCACATCCAGCCAGGGGAAATCTTCCTTGTACGGTGTATTGATATTCGGGCCCAGGTTCTGCGGAAGCGCCCACTGTCCGTTAGGCAGTTTTTTTGCCATGTATATATCTGTTTCGCCGTAGCCTCCGCTGCGCTTGCTTGCAAAGAACAATGTGTTGCCGTCGGGCGATATGCTGCCGGAGGACTGAAAGTCGGAGTTTATGGTTTGAACGTTGTACAGTATCGGTTTTTGAAAGGTGTTGCCCTTACGCTCCGAGTAATATATCTTCCCGAAGTTCTTTATGTCGTCAATATATATGGTCAGTTCGCTTGCCGACGGGTTCAGGCCTACGGCTTCCTCGTCGTACGGGCCGTTTATCTGCGAGCCTATGCTCTGGGCTTTGCCCCATACCCCGTTCACCGCACGTGATACGTATATATCGGAGGAGTAATAGCCGTCTATCTCAACCTGCTGCGAGGTGGGGCCGGGCCTGCGTGTGGTAAAAATGAGCATAGATTCGTCACTGTTCACCAGAGGGTAATAGTCCGGAAACGATGTGTTCACCTCCTTGCCCAGGTTCTGAAAACTTACCTTAAGCGGGTACTTTACAAGTTCTTCGCCGTTGGTGCATTCCTCTATTTCCTTGTCGGCTTTTGTGAGGTCGGAGCCGCCGGCTTTTATCTTGTATTGCCCGAAAGCCTTTATGGCCTCGCGGAAACGGTTGGCGTAATGATATGCCTTGCCAAGCTGGTACCAAACATCGTTATCGAATTTTACCTGCTTGGTTATCCATTCAAAATAAGGTATGGCAAGCGATTTATCTATATTGGTGTTCAGGTAGCACATGCCCATGTTAAAATGGTAATCAATGTCGCCGGGTTTCTGAATGAGCAGTTCCTTATACACCTTCATGGCGGCAAGATAATTCCTGTCTTTGTAATAATTGTCGGCTTCGCGCGGGTCAATATACTTTTGCGCCTGCGACAGGCCCCATGCGAACAAAAAGGCGATAAGGAGCCACAGCTTTCCTGATGAAAGGGGTGAATTAACCTCTGCGGGGCGCTTTATTTGGATGCCGGTATGCTTCACTTTAAAATTCTCGTTCAGCAATGATAGGGAATTATTTGCAACAAAATTAATTTTTCGCCCGATTCACAAATTTTTGTCCTGTTTAATTTCCCTGTCTCCTTATTTTCAGTTACACGGTTTGGCATACGGGGCAGGCTGGTGTTTTGGTTTGTATGCATTCAGTTTTTGCCCACGCCGGTTTCGGAATGGGGCGACAGGTTAAGCTCCTTATGTATCCGCCCGTAACCGGCATCGGCAGGTACGTTTATTACCTCGTGGTAAAATTCTTTGTCTCCGTCCTGGTACGACAGGGTGTAGCTCCTGCCCGGCTGAACAATGATGGTAAACCTGCCTGTGGTTTTAATAGGCTTAAAGTCGCCCGCCTCCTCGTTGGTGGCGTTATCGGTGGCTACAATATGCACATCGTCCGACAGGGTGCCGCCTTCAGGCGGCGGAACCTGCCCGCGGATAATGGTGAGCGGTATATCCGACACATGAGGCATTACCACCGAATAAATATCGAGCCCTCCCTTGCCGCCCGGCCGGTCGGAGCACATAAATCCTTTTTTGCCGTCGGCGGACAGGCTGAAGTGCAGCTCGTTCGCCGGGGTGTTGATGGGGTAGCCGAGGTTGAAGGGCTCCGAATACTTTCCCGAATCGTCGGCCTGCGAAAAAAATATGTCGTAGCCGCCCATGCTGTTATGCCCCTGCGAGCTGAAAAAGAATGTCTTGCCGTCGTTATGCAAAAATGGCGATTCTTCGTCATAAGGGCTGTTAATGGTTTCGCCCATGTTAAGCGCCTTGCTCCAGTTGCCGTTAGGCAGCTTTACACACCTCCATATATCTTTTCCGCCCATACCACCCGGGCGGTCGCTCACAAAAAACAGGGTGGCTCCGTCGGGCGACAGGCATGCGTCCGACTGGTTTCCCGTAAGGTTTATATCGGTGCCTGCCTGTACAGGCGTTCCCCAATCGCTTTCACCCTGCTGCGATTGGTATATGGCGTTATGTTTGCCTGTGTTGCACAGTACCAGCAGTGTCTGCCCGTCGGCCGAAAGGTCCAGCGAAGTATTGCCCGTAAAGGCGTTGAGTGTTTTGCTGCATATATGAGCAGTTTTCCAGCTGCTGTCGGGTTTCATATAACTTATATAAATGTTCGGGTTGTTTTCGCCTTTGGCTCCTGCCGGGCGCCGCGAGGTAAACAACATGGCTGCGCCGTCGGGCTGCAGCACAGGGTTGTAATCGTCGTACCCCGAATTGATGCTGTCGCCCATGTTTATGATTTGGGCATTGCTCGGAGCCATCAGGAACATGTTGGCGGTCTTGCACTGGTTTATACGGTGATTCAGCTCGGCCATCCCCGCCTTATCACCGGCTGCAATATATGGTTTGTAAGCCTTGTATGCCTTTACCGCCTGACTGAAATTCCAGGTATCCTGCAAGCCTTCGCCAAGCAAATAATAAGCATTGCCGGGGGCCGAACGCTCGTCTGTGCTTTTGGGGTCGTATGTTTTGGAAACACCTTTCACCGCTTTGGTAAGATAGGCCACGGAACTGTCGCTTTTAGCTAGTTTGTTGTAGCCAAGCCCTATGTTGTATTGCAGGTTGGCGTTCAGGGAGTCAGTCTTATATGCCTGCAGGAACAGGCGCAGGGCTCCCAGGTAATTATTTTTACGGTAAAGTTTGCCGCCGTCGGAAAACATTTTTGCCGACGCTTTTCCGCCTTGAGCACAGGAAATACCATAACCCGCAACAGTAAAAAACAAAACACACACATAACGCATACTGCTACAAAGGTATATTTTTGAATGGTTGAAAATTAAATCGGTAAAAAAAACTTTGCACCACGGACTTCCGGAAGTAGTCTTGCGGCTACTTGGCCAAAATTATTATTTTTGCCACGCTTATAATTCCACTAAGCCAATTTTATTAACTGAATATGAAAAAACAGATAAGTGTTCTTTGCATACTGCTGGCGGCTTCGGCAACTATTGTCAGCGCCCAGAATTCCGACCCGGTTGCAATGACCGTAGGCAACGACCAGATCAAGCTGTCGGAGTTCAAATCAATGTATTACAAAAACCTGTCTAAGGATTCGTTAAAAAGCAAGCAGGCTTTGGATAATTACCTGAAGTTGTTTATAGATTTCAGGCTGAAGGTAAAAGCCGCCGCCGACGCGCACCTCGATACCTCGGCCCCGTTCAGGCTGGAGATGGAACAATACAGGCAGAAACTGGCCGAGCCCTATATGCACGATAAAGACATGGAGAACCTGCTGGTAAAACAGGCTTACGACCGTTCTCTTACAGACGTTCACGCCTGCCACATTTTGCTGCGCGTTAGCCCTTCCGACTCGCCCGCCGACACGCTGCGCCTGTACCGCAAAATGGAGAACATACGCAGCATGATTGAAAAAAAACAGATTACCTTTGAAAACGCCGCCAGAAAATATTCCGACGACACCGTTTCGGGGAAAAAGGGAGGCGACCTGGGCTACTTTACCGCCTTTGAAATGGTTTACCCCTTTGAAAGCGCCGCCTACGATACCAAGCCCGGCGAGGTTTCAAAGATAGTGCGCACCAAATTCGGTTACCATCTGGTAAAAGTGGTGGAAACCAAAGCCGACCAGGGCGAAGTGCAGGTGGCGCATATAGCTATAAGGCTGCTCCCCAAGTCAAGTGCGGCCGATTCGGCTAAGGCTAAGGCTAAAATCGATTCAATATATAAGCTATTGCAGCAGGGAGGCAATTTTGAGCGCCTTGCCAAAGAATACTCCCAGGAGCCCTCCTCAAACCGCAGCGGCGGAGTGCTCAAGCCTTTCCGCATAGGCAGGATGCCCGCCACTTTCGAGGCTGCCGCCTTCGCACTGCAAAAAAAAGGCGATTACTCCAAGCCCCTGCTTACCTATTACGGCTGGCATATATTAATGCTTGTGAACAAAACCCCAAACCCATCGTTCGATTCGGCTAAAGACGGCATTACCGCCAAAGTTGAAAAGGACAGCCGCTACGAGCTGACTGTAACAGCGCTGGTGCCTAAAATAGAAAAACAGTTCGGCTTTAAGGAATTCCCCAAGGCAAAAGATGCCATGTACAAGGTGTTCGACAGCTCCTTTTACCAGGGCAAATGGACAGAAGCCAATGCAAAGGGTATGAACGAACCCCTGGCTGCACTGGCCGACAAAAGCTATACGCAGCAGGATTTTGCCTCCTTCGCCGTAAAGCATCAGTTGAACATACACCGTAACCTGGGCGGAGAATATGCGGTGAACATACTGTACCCACAGTTTGTGCAGGATGTATGCCTGAAGTACCGCAACGACAGGCTGGAGAAAGATTATCCCGAATTCACCGAAATGCTGAACGAATACCGCGACGGAATCATGCTCTTCGACATGACCGATAAAATGGTATGGAGCAAGGCTCTGAAAGATACCGCAGGACTTAAGAAATTCTATGAGGATAATAAAAACAAAAGCATGTGGCCCGAACGCGCCGATGCATCTGTATACACCTGCTCAAACAAGGACGTAGCCAAAGAGGTGAAAAAAATGATAAAAGCCGGCAAAACCGACAGGGATATTTTAAGCACCGTGAACAAGAAGGATGCGAATGCCCTGACCATTGACAACCACAGCAACAGCCCCTTTATGAAAAAGGACAACGCCAGCGTGGATGCCAACTGGAAGAAAGGAATGTCGGGCGATAAGGAAACGGACGGCAAAATAGTATTTGTAAACGTAAGGAAGCTGCTGCCTGCACAACCCAAATCATTTGAGGAAACCAGAGGCACCGTAACCACCGAATACCAGAACTACCTGATGGACCAGTGGCTGAAGGATTTAAAAGCCAAATACCCCGTACAGGTGAACGAGCCCGTGCTGCAACAGTTGCTGGCGCAATAATCAGTAAAGCGTATCGGGTATAACAGAAGCTAACAAGAATCTTTTCGCCTAACCGCAAAACGGCAAACTGTATTCTTTTTTTTCGCCTGACCGCAAAGCTGTATTTTAAAAGACCTTGAGGAAACCCCGAAGGGGTATAATATCAATATCCCCGCCTTTCAAGGCGGGGGATAGAGACCTCAACCATGTTCCCGCCCAGGGGTTGGGAGATGGGGAGAAATAAATTCAAATTATCTCTGTCCTTTTGCTCAACCAAAAAATATAATTTTAAAAGACCTCGGGGAAAATGGCGTTAAGAAAAGAGTCTGGGTATGCCTGCAACAAGTTATTAGTATAGGCAAAGCCAAAAACAAAATAGTGTCTGAA
>JABEUT010000128.1 GCA_013044305.1 Bacteroidia bacterium | reverse complement strand
GGCGGCGGCGGTGTATTCGGGTTAAGCGGCGGTGGCGCAACGAGGTGCACGGTAATGTTCTTCACCTCTTCGGCCCCTTTTTTACCTCCGCTTAATACACGCAGCAGCACGGGCAGGCTTATGGCAATAATGCCTATTACTATGGTAAGCAGGAAGGCTGTTGCAAGTGTTTTCCGGTAGCGGGTACGTATTAAGTACGCCCCATAATCTTTAAATCTTCCTTCAAAAACAATATCGTTGCGACCGGCGCTGGTAACGTCGTTCCACCCTCCGGCAAAGAGCTGCCCGGACGAACTGCCCCCTGTTGCAGGTGCGTTCGCAGCCTCATTCATATTATTTACGGATCCGGGGGCGGTCATTTCTGCTATTACTTTATGTTATGCTTGTGGTTATAATCTTCTATCATCAGTTCTTCGGGTTTCGATGCGTCTATGAGTGCATATTTATCCACGTTGCATATATTCATTTCATCAAGCATTGCCACCACGTTCACGTATTTGGCAATTGAATCTGTTTTTATGATCACGAAGAGGGCATATTTGCTTCCCTGTATTTTTTGTTTTGCTTTATCGTAAACTGTATCGGACATGTGCTGGCTCTGGCGCTGCTGGTCGAGCGGCGCAAGCTGGTTGAGCACATAGCTGTTCCGCGCAAGAATTACTTTACGTATGCCGTTATCGGAAAAATCGGTCAGGTTAATGTTGTTGCTGTCCGGATCCTGTTTCAATTCGCCGTTGTAATAGTACACTTTATTATTTCCGCTTAAAACGACTGTCAGGGCAAGAGTATCCTTAATTTTTGTGGAGTCGTTGGTTTTTACCGGCGGGGTAAGCTCAATTACTTTGGGTTTGCTGAAGGTGGTGGTGAGCATAAAAAAGGTAAGCAGAAGGAAACCAAGGTCCACCATAGGGGTCATGTCGATCCTTGTGGGGAGTTTTTTAGCTCTCTTCTTCTGGTGCCTTCCGTGGCCCCCGTCGCCGCCTGTGTTTACATCTGCCATTGTTTGCCTGTGCCTTCTATGATATTGCCGGTTTCAAATATTGCTATTAACTTCAGTTCTTTTTCATTTTCATACTCGTTATCAAATCAAAGTGCTGTATGCCTGCCTTCTGGCATATATCTATCACTTTTTTTACAACTTCGTATTTTGCATTCCCGTCGGCTTTTACCGCAAACCGCGGCGGAAGCATTTCGGGGTTTTTAGCTTTTTTGTCGTACCAGTCTGATAAGGAGAGGTTGTATCCGTACTGCACCCAGTCTGCGAGTTCGTCGTGCGGCAGCGAATCAATGGGTATGCCTTTTGTTTGAGCGTTTAGGGTTTTCCGCTCCGATTCGTTCGCTTCAATATATTGCTTGAGCTGTGCATAGGGTACGCCGAAGGCGCCCATAACAGAAAAACGCATAATGTCCTGATCGGAGAGTTTGCCGCCTAACTGGGCAGAGTAGTTATCCGATATTTTTTGTATAAGCTGTATCCTTGTGTCTTTGCCATCCATATCGTAAAATACCCGTCCGGAGCTGTCAATGCTAATGGTGGTTACATTGTCGGGCAGCTTGGTTTGCGAAACTGAAAATGGTATGGTAACCGACACTGCTTCCTCGGGGCGGAACTTGGTGGTAAGCATAAAGAAAGTTACCAGCAGAAATGCCAGATCCACCATGGGGGTCATATCTATGGAAGGGCTGCTTCGCGGGAGCTTTACTTTAGGCATAATTTGGTCGTCGGTCTATCGCTTTGGCCTCCGGTGTTATACTCATAACCGAAAGCTTATAACAAATTATTATTCTCTTTCCTTGTGTGTGGCGGAGTAGGTCTGAACAATACTGAATCCTGCTTCATCCATTCCGTAGGTAAGCCCGTCAATCATGTTATTAAACAGGTTGTAAAATATTATTCCGAGCGCTGCCGCCAATATGCCAAGCATGGTGTTGATAAGGGCTTCGGAAATACCGGTGGCAAGCCCGATGGCGTCGGGTGCGCCTGCCTGTGCCAGTGCCGCAAATGCTCTGATCATACCAAGCACTGTGCCGAGCAATCCTACCAGTGTGGATATGGATGCGCAGGTTGAAATTATTACCAGATTTTTGGAGAGCATAGGCAGTTCGAGGGCTGTAGCTTCTTCAAGCGATTTTTGTATGGCTGCCACTTTGGCTTCCTTGTCGAGGACAGTTTCGTGCTCCACCTGTTCGTATTTCAACAGTCCGGAACGGATTACGTTGGCCACGACTCCGCGTTGTTTGTCGCATTCGCCAATGGCGGCTTTTATGTCTCCCTGGGAAAGGAGTTCGCGCACTTTTCTTACAAAGGGCTGTACGGAGCCTTTGCCTTTTGCACGCATGATTGTAATAAGGCGTTCTATGGTAAATGTAAATACAATAAAAAGTATTCCGATAAGTATGGGCACAATCCACCCGCCCTTGTACATGGTGCCTAAAAAGTTACCGTTAAGCGGTTTATTTTCGGGCGAGCCTCCTTCAAAGTTGCCCGGCGAGCCTAAAACAAAGTGGTACATGATCCATCCAACTAAAACGGATAGCAGAATTACGATTCCTGCAAAGGCGGGAATGTTCGTCTGTTTCTTTTCCTGTGTCATAAAATTTAGATGATTAAAGCGGTTGTTTTTTTCTAACAAAACTAAATTAATTGTTCTTTATTGCGAGCGGCAAATATAAAAAAGATTTTATTTCAACGATTGCAGTAAAAAAATCTGCGGCGGTATATTTATAATTATTTAACATGGCAGGGCTCCCGTATTGGCATAGCATTATGCGCATTGCCGGCGGCTTGCACTACAGGTGCAGCTTCTGGGCTTGCAGCACCATATAATCGTAAGGCATGCCGCTCGGGGTTTGCTGGTAAATGAACGCCACTATATACATGTGTGCCATGTTCCAGAAACGGGCAGGTATTTTCGGAGGCAGGGATATGGGCATGGTATTGTTGAACATGAGTGTATCGTTGGCGAAGGTATAATATTTTGTTTGCGCGGCGGTGGTGTGGGCAAGCGTATCGCCCCAGCCGCTGCCGTTGTTATTTATTACCTTGCGCAGGGTCATTCGTTTGAGGTAGTACTGGCGGTTTACGTTGGAACTGTCCTGCCAGTCGAATATACTGTCTTCGGCCAGGCAAACCACCAGATAGTATTTATTGGCCGGCTTAGGGTTGCGCAGTCTTGCGGTAACGTTCATGGCAAGTGTACTTAACGGTGGAATCCACATGCTGTCGCCTATATGTATGGATGCGGCAGGGCTTGTTGCCACAAGCGAGTCAAAGGGTGTAGATACGTTCTTTCCGTTCAGGTAGAGGTCGTTGTTGCCGCCGGCGCCAGTAGCGGGCGAAAAGTAGAGCCTGTCCACCATGGTGCCGGGCAATCCGTTTATGTCGCCGTTGATAAAGGTGTTGTTCCAGTTGTTGCCTGCTGTAATGCGGTAGTCTAATCCATAAGCCGTATCGGGGAGGCCGGAGAAGCTGTTTTTTGGGAAACCCTGTCCGAATGTTTGGGTACAGTTAACCTGCAATAGTACTATGTTCTTTGAATTGGCTCCTGTTAGCAGGGGGTCTACCTGCATGGCGGCGGAGGGGCAGTTCTGGCAGCGGTGGCCTGTATAATCTTCAACCAACACTTTTATTGCCGTGTCGGAGGCAAGGGTGCTGTCAACGTGCGTTGGCGGGCCGGTGGGTATTTTGGAGTTGCTGCTTGTATTTATCACAGGCACTTTAATATAATCGCAGGAGCCGATAATAAGGAGGGCTGCGAGGGATAGTATGCTTGCTTTTTGTTTCATGGTGATATTTATTTCAGAAACTTTGTGTTAATGACAGGCTGAACCCGTCGGCTGCGGGTATTTGCCGGCAAACGCCTCCGATGCAAAGTATTCCCGCGCGGGTTT
>JABEUT010000127.1 GCA_013044305.1 Bacteroidia bacterium | reverse complement strand
GACGGTTCATTTAATTTGACGGTAAAGCTGAAGGTATTATTCTGAATCCTTGCCGAATCAATTACCGAAGATGAAGAATCGGCATGCTGCAGATAAATCCATCCCGTATCGGCGCCAATCACCTTTCCGTTCAACAGATACCCGCCGGCAGGTGCATGTTGTTGTGCGCTATGGCAGGCGGCAAGCATGGCAAATGCAGCAACCGATGCCATTAAATATCTTTTCATGATTTAATGGATAAAGTAATGGTTTAAAATTTATCGGCTTCCTTCTTGTTCAGAACGGCAGGTCGTCATGTTCATCGGCAGGCAAGGAATCGGCTGTTTGGGTTTCAGCTTTTGAAGAACTGTTATCCGATCCCGAAGTCTTTTCTCCGGCACGTTCCACCTTCCAGGCGTCGAGCGAAGTAAAATAGCGTATCTGTCCTTCTTTGCTCTGCCATTCGCGGCCGCGGATGAAAAAACTTACCTTCATTCCGTCGCCGGGGTTAAACTCATCAAGGCGGCTGCAACGGTCGTTGGTAAGCTGGAAGAGTATATGCTGCGGATAATTGGAAGAATTATCCGTGAGCACGAATTCGCGCTTCTTAAAAGTATCGGATACTTTTTGTTCGTCCTTCTTTAATTTCAGGACTCCTGTAATTTCAAACATATTAATATTGGTTTTTATTATTTCGTTCAGTAAGATGCAAAGGTAGTATTATTTCCCTTCCACGATTTGACCATTGCCATGAATATGAAAAATTTTCTTCTTCGGGTTGCCGTAATAGGTAATCTTGCCCGTTCCTTCCATAGTTGCCGATAAATCGGGGTGTGCAAATATCTTCAGGTCGCCGTCGTCGCTTTTTTCAATCGTCATATCTTCTACCTTCAGTTCCGACATATCAGTGTTACCGTCTCCTGTCAATTTTCCTATGCATTTACCTGCCTTGCCTTTTACCACCAAGTCTTTTTCGGTGGTAGAGTTAAAGGTGAGCATTTTTACATTCAGGAGCAGGGTTCCTCCGGTGTTGCCATCCAGATTCAGAGCAAGGTTATCGGCTTTTATCTCTTTGGCGGAACTTACGGAACCGTTTATGTTCAGGCTGATTTGTACGATGTCCTTAATACCTATTTCGAGTGTTGCCGAGCCTTGTGTACCGGGCTTCATGCTTATTGACAGGGTGGTGCCTGTATTTTTGTTCAGAACGGAAGGTAAAATGTCTTTGCCTGCGGTTACCTTTAACGAGCAGGCGCTGCCGGGAACAAGCACCACGTTAAAATTCCCTTCAATTTTTATAACATCGAAAGGGTTAACCTTTCTTGTTTCTGTTGCCGAATCGGCTGGTGTCGTCATTCCGGCAGCGGTAAGCTGAAATAGCATTAATAAGGCTGATAAGCAAAGTTGAATAATTTGTCGCATGACTTTTTTGCCCAAAGATAAAGACATTCCGTTAACAAATAATGCAATAAAATTATAATACCGAAGCCTGTTGTATTGGTTAACTAAGTGCGACCCTGGTATATGAAATGAAGCTGCCGGCATTATTTAAACTTTGGATAATAAGACCCTAATCAGTAATTTTGCAGTTTGCAAACCAAAGCCTTTCCATGATAAAAGCAGCCTGGCATATTTATTTACTCAAAACCAGTTCAAATGCTCAAAACAAGTAATTGAACCCGGTGGAAGTATTAAAAGCAAACAGGAGTTTTATTTTTACACTTATCATCTGGTCTCTTTCCGGCATTTACGGCCATTACCTGGCTTTTGCTGTGGTGCCACTCACCCTGCTGGCTTTCAAAAGCCGGAATATGTACATGGAAATGTTCCTCGGTTTTATTTTCATCCTTATTCTTTCCGACAGCCTGCTCGATTCTTTATCATGGGCAGGGCAGGTAAAATATGAGTACATAGTTCTTCTCTATCTGTTAATGATATTGAGCCGTAAAAGTTTCGGAAAATTAAATTTGTTTTACCAGCGGTTCATTCCCTTTTTTATTGTTGCATTCATTTGTCTCTTCAACTCTCCTGCCGATAATGTAATTTTAAGTTTTGAAAAAACGTTGTCCTATCTGTTTTTACTGCTCATAGTTCCGAATTATATGATGCGTTGCCACAGGGATTACGGAACAGAATTTTACCGTACCCTTGTCTATCTCTGCGTGGGAATGGTTATTTACGGCATTATTGCCAAATATGTCCACCCATCGCAGGCTTACAGGGAAAACCGTTTTTGCGGAATATTCGGCAACCCGAATGGCCTCGGTGTTTTTCTTACCCTGCTTGTATTGCTTATATCGGTCATCAGCGATATTTACCCTGGTATCTTTTCGAGGCGCGAGAAAATTGTATTTTATATTTCAATTATATTGTCGCTAGTATGGTCCGATTCGCGGAACAGTCTTTTTGCCATTTTAATTTTTATCTTTTTCTCATACTTTCACAAGCTCTCAACTTTTCTCGGCTTCATCATTTTTATCGTTTTCCTTTTTTCCTATCCATTAGTAATAGCCAACCTGCCGGCGATTTTAAATTCATTGGGACTTGGCAGTTATTTAAGGGTTAATACGCTTGAGGATGCATCAGGGCGCTTTGTGGCCTGGTACTTCGCCATCGACCATATCAAACAAAGCATATTCATCGGCAAGGGGTTTGATTATACCAATTACTTATTCATGTCGCCCGCCAATGTTAAATATTTGAGCGCTCTGGGACATCAGGGAAACGCCCACAATTCCTACCTGACACTATGGCTCGACACCGGCTTAATCGGACTTTTAACCTACCTCTGGGCATTGATTAGCACCTTTTTTAAAGTTGCCAAACGCTCCAACCTTGCATTCCCTGTAATGTATGCCGTACTCTTTTCAACCTTTTTTGAATCATGGCTCACCGCCTCCCTTAATCCGTTTACTATTTTGCTCTTCGTCATCTTATCTATGCTTACCAATGAAGAAATTTTCGCACCCAAAGCCCAGGCTGCTCTTCTTGTACAGTGAGCTTGCTTCCTACTTCATTGCCTGCATTGAAGAGCTGGTAAGGCGGTATGAAGTTGAGGTGCATGTGATACACTGGCCTGTGAACAACGAGGCTCCGTTTGTATTTAATTTACCGCGCAATATATCCTTCTATGATAAAAATAGCCTGCCGGGAGGCAGGCTTAAGGAAAAACTTGAATTTCTGCAACCCGATTTCATCTATTGCAGCGGATGGATGGATAAGGATTACCTGAAAGCTGTGAAGGGTTATAAGAAGATCATTCCCGTTGCAATGGGACTGGATACCTGGTGGGAGGGTAAGCCCGCACAATATCTGGCCTGTCTTGCAAGCCCTTTTGCCATTACCCCGCTCTTTTCGCATTGCTGGGTGCCAGGGCTGAAACAAAAGAAGTATGCCCTGAAGCTGGGCTTTAAGCAGGAGCAGATCATGATGAACTATTATTCTGCCGATACCGATTATTTTACTGCGATCTGCGAAAAGGCCGAAGCCGCTAAGAAAATCAAGTATCCGCACCGTTTTCTGTATGTCGGAAGGTATTACCATTTTAAAGGCATTACCGATATGTGGAATGCGTTTATTGAATGGAAGAACGAGAAGGATAACGATTGGGAGCTGTGGTGTCTGGGAACCGGAACTGTGCCTCCCGCCGAACACCCATCCATAAGGCACTTCGGCTTTGTACAGCCTGCCTCAATGGAGGGATTCATAAGAGATGCAGGGGCAGCCATTGTGCCCAGCCGCTTTGAGCCATGGGGCGTGGCGTTGCATGAGTTTGCTTCCGCCGGCCTGCCCATTATCTGCTCCACAAGGGTAGGAGCCGCAGAGGCATTCCTGGAAGATGGCAGGAATGGGTATCTTTACCCTGCCGGAGATGTGGTTAAGCTGAAGCAGGCATTGAATGCCATAGCCGATCAAAGCGACGACACCTTGCTTTCAATGGGTATGGAAAGCCGGAGGCTGGCGTTGAAGATTACCCCGTGGCTTTGGGCAGATACGTTAATGAAGTTGGTTAAACCCTGAACAAAATAAAATAAACAGATATGACAACAACCCATAGCCCGATAGCTGTTGCTGGAGCCGGCACCATGGGCTCCGACATAGCCCGCCTTGCAGCATTTTCAGGATTCCGGGTATTGCTTTATGACAGTAATGCCGAAGCGCTTGAGCGATCTTATGAAAGATTATCAAAATCTGCGGATGCACTGATTGAAAAGGGTAAGATTAGCAGAGTCAAAGCCGATGAGTCGCTGAAGAATATAACTAAGGTAAACTCCCTGGAGGGTTTCAGCAATTGCGGCATGGTAATCGAAGCCATTGTGGAAGAACTTTCTGTAAAGCAGGATCTTTTCAGGAAACTGGAAGGGATGGTGTCTAAAGATTGCATCCTTGCCACCAATACTTCATCCATATCAGTTACCTCCATAGCAGCTGCCTGCAGCCTGACTTCGAGGGTTGTCGGCATCCATTTTTTCAATCCCGCACACCTTATGCCCCTTGTGGAAATTGTACCAGGAATGGCAACTGCCCCTTCAACTGTGGAAACTGCTGTAAAGTTGATAAAATCGTGGGGGAAGACAACGGTTAAAGCCAAGGACACCCCGGGGTTCATAGTGAACAGGGTGGCGCGTCCGTTTTACGGGGAGGCTATAAGGATATATGAGGAAGGAATAGCTGATTTTGCAACCATCGACTGGGCAATGAAGGAAATAGGTGGTTTTAAGATGGGGCCGTTCGAGCTTATGGATTTTATTGGCAACGATATAAATTACAAAGTAACGGAAACGGTATGGACACAGTTTTTTTTCGACCCGAGGTACAAGCCTTCACTTACACAGAAAAGATTATACGAAGCCGGCTACTGGGGCAGGAAGAAGGGCAGGGGGTATTATGATTACTCGCCCGGCGCGCCAATTCCCGAACCAAAGAAAGAGAAAAAACTCGGGGAGGAAATTTTCCTGCGCATACTCTCCATGCTTATCAATGAGGCTTATGAGGCATGGTATTACAACATTGCCACTCGTGATGAATTGGAAACGGCCATGACCAAAGGGGTTAATTACCCGAAAGGATTGATTCAATGGGCGGAAGAGATAGGGGTAAGCAAGGTGGCGGACAAGCTGGAGCAGTTGCAGCATACGTATAATGAGGATCGCTACAGGCCAAGCCTGCTGCTTAAGAAACAAGCAAGACCTTAATTATGGGCAAGCGCCTGCGTATTCTGGTGTCGCCCCTTGACTGGGGTTTAGGCCACGCCACCCGCTGCATACCAATTATAACACACCTGCTTGACAGGGACTGCGAAGTGATGATAGCTGCCGACGGCTATCCCCTTGCATTGCTGCGGGAGGAGTTTCCCGGGTTGGAATTTATTCAGTTGAAAGGTTATGGAGTAAGGTATTCACGCCTGTTGCCAGCAAGCTTGGCTACGGCCTTGCAGATCCCTATGATAAACATGGCTGTATCGCGGGAGCATAAGGAACTGGAAGCTCTGCGCGTGGCTAAAAAGATTGACGCGGTAATTTCGGATAACCGGTACGGGTTGTGGAACAGTAACATTCCTTGCGTAATCATCACACATCAGTTAAATGTACAG
>JABEUT010000013.1 GCA_013044305.1 Bacteroidia bacterium | reverse complement strand
TTGTGTTGGTCTGTTCAACCAGTTTGCACGAGTTCTGATTCTCAAGTTCGTCGCATATCACCGGAAGAAATTCGCGCTTTAAGCGAGTGTTGGCGGCATCAACAATTACGAGCCCATATTCGCCAAACAAGCGGTCTACCAGATAAAATACGGCCTCGGATAGCGTGGCATGGTTGCAATAGGCTTGTGTAATTATATTCCGCAGTTCGGTTGCCGCAGGACTGCTGCCCATGATTGCAAACAATTCATCGAGCAGTGATTTTAGGGATGAAACAGGTATGTTTCCAACCGGGCCGCCCGTCTTTTCGGCCGATGCCCACTCCAGTTTCCTCCCGAAAAGATAGGCATGGTTAATCTCGGCAAAATCGTGGTCTTCGGAAGCCATCCAATATACCGGTACAAAATGATAATTGGGGTATTCCTCCCTTAATCGCTTAGCGGCATTGATAGTGGTTATGATCTTATAAATAAAAAATAACGGGCCGGTAAACAGGCACAACTGATGCCCGGTGGTAACGGTAAAGCAGTCGGGGGAGGCTATGGATTCTATATTCTTTTTAACCGCCTCCGTGGTATCCGGGGCGTTGGCCTTGTATCTTTCCATAAGCACATCGGCAAGCAACTGCCTGTTCATTCCGGCGTTTTTTCTTCCTTCAATGGCTTTTTTAAACTCTTTGATATCGGGGTGGTACTCATAAAAGGGAGCAAGAGCAGGTTCACCCTTTATGTATTCCAATAAGGTTTTGGGGAAATAACCCGTTTCGTCGAGCGTCAGATATGTCTTCCTGAATTGCAATCAGTCTGGAATTATGCCGTACAAATCATAATCATCGGCAGAGGTTATAATCACATCGGAAAATTCACCCTGATTGATCTTTTTACGCCCGCCAGTATCGCTGCCGCTCAATTTTACCAGCACTTCGTTATCCACTTCCGGCGAATCGTGTTCCGTTCTGCCTATATAGTAACCGCCTTCGGTGCGGTCGAAGAGCACTTTGAGTTTTCTCCCTGTTTTATCTTTATTTAGTTGGCGAGATATGCTGCGCTGCGCCTCCATCAGCTGCGCCGCCCGTTCCTTCTTTACCTGTTCCGGTACGTTGTCTGTTGAAAGGTAAGCGTGGGTGTTCTCCTCGTGCGAATAGGTAAAAACGCCCAGCCTTTCGAAGCGGAGGCTCTGAACCCAGTTCAGCAATTCTTTAAAGTCCTTGTCCGTTTCGCCCGGATAGCCGACAAGAAATGTTGTTCTTATGGCTACTCCCGGAATTTTTTCACGCAGTTTTTCAATCAGGCGGGTCGACTTTTCCCTTGTTATGCCCCTTCTCATGGCACGCAGCATGTTATCGGAGCCGTGCTGCAAGGGCATATCAAGATACCTGCATACGTTAGAGCAATCGTTTATGGCATCGGCAACATCCATCGGGAAGCCGCTCGGGAAAGCATAATGCAGGCGTATCCACTCTATTCCCTTTACGGCCGAAAGTTTGCGGATTAATTGCGCAAGGGTTCTTTTTTTGTCTATATCCAAACCGTAAAATGTAAGGTCCTGTGCAATAAGGATTATTTCCTTAACACCCTGGCTGACCAATTTTTCAGTCTGATGTACCAGCGCATCGGCAGGTACGGATATATGGCCTCCGCGCATGATCGGTATTGCGCAAAAAGAACATTTGCGGTCGCACCCTTCCGAAATTTTCAGATAGGCGTAATGCGAAGGGGTGGCAAGCAAGCGCTCGCCTACCAGTTCCTGTTTGTAGTTTGCTTTAAGTGTTTTAAGCAGCCTCGGCATATCGCGGGTGCCGAAGTAGGCATCAACATCCGGTATTTCCTTTTCCAATTGTGGTTTGTATCGTTCGCTAAGACATCCGGTAACATATACTTTTTTAACAAGGCCTTTGGCCTTTGCCTCGGTATAGTGGAGTATGGTATCTATGCTTTGCTGTTTGGCGCTTTCAATGAAGCCGCAGGTATTTATCACCACTACAGGCGCCTCATCCGTATCGCCGTCATGGGTAACCTCGAATTTGCCTGCGCGGAGCTGTGCCATGAGCGTTTCGGAGTCAACTAGGTTCTTGGAACACCCGAGGGTTACAACGTTGATTTTATTTCTTTTTATTGTTTTCGTTTTCACGGAGCCAATGCTTATGTAAATGTTTGCAAAGTTCGCAAAGTTTACTCAATATTGATTATTAGCAACAGGCAGAGTGAAAGTAAATAGTTCCGGTTGCGGTTTAATGTCTGTTATCTACTAATAAAGACAGTATGCCCTTTCTCAAAAGAAGGCTCGGGCTTTATTGTAACAACTCCCTAGCAATCGCTTCAGGGTTCATGTGCATGAACGGCTTTTTTAGTACGCTTGCCGCCTGTCTTTTTGCCATTCCGTGGGCATAGCTTTTGTCGTAGTACACCAGGCATATTTCACAGGCTTTCTTTATGTCGCCGTTTCGGATAGCCGTTATGGCGGCTTTGGCATGCTGCGGACCCACCCGTTTCCATATTTTTTCAATTGACCGGATAAGTTCTTCTTTTGAAAATTTGCCATATTCCCGGGTCAGGTATTCAATCCTTAGCTCCGCCGGTATCTGCACGTAACATACCTCGGCGGTTCGCATCTGCTCAAAAAAAGCATTTGGTATTATACGCTTCCCTATATTCTGGCTTTCATCCTCCACCCAAAGCATTTGGTCAGGGGGTACTTTAAGCAGCCTTACGGCCGTTTCGTTTTCAAACATTTCCTGCGTGGGTTGAGCCTGTTCTCCCAGCGAACCGAAGGCCGATCCCTTATGATTTGCCAGCCTTTCAAGGTCAAGCACCGTTGCGCCTTTTTTGCCGAGTTCTTCAAGTATGGCGGTTTTACCCGACCCTGTGCTGCCTCCAAGCACCCTTATGGTTCGCTTCTGCAAAAACGATCCCAGCGCCATACGGCGAAATGATTTATATCCGCCTTTCAGGGTAATGACCTTATATCCCCACCAACCAAGGAGTTGTGCCATTCCTGCGCTGCGCATACCGCCCCGCCAACAATGAACCAATATGGTGGTATTGTCATCCGTTCTGCTTTCAGGAGGCGGCAGGGGCGCAAATTTTTCTGCCATGCG
>JABEUT010000126.1 GCA_013044305.1 Bacteroidia bacterium | reverse complement strand
GCTTATATATAACATAAAAAACAGTCAAATATTAATCGACCAAAGACAAATTAAAACTGTAACCATGAAATCAAAATCTATCATCTTCAGTCTCATCATCTTCTTCATTGCGTCTGTTGCATTTGGACAGCCCTCGCAGCTTTATTTTCAGAACTTTGAAAGCGGCCCCGGTTCATTTACATTGAACAACGGCGTGGTTGGCGGCAATACCGGCACCAACGAGTGGATATGGAACAATAGCTATACCGGCGGAGGAAGCTATCCTAACAGCATGAGCGAAGACAGCACCTACGGAGGCAATATTTCATACGCACCGTTTTCGCACTATCTTCACATATACGATGCGGCTTCACCTTATACCGATTGCCTTTACAATCCGGCCAACCAGTCAGACCGGTTCACCTCCATGACCTCCGGTATATGCACACTGGGCTACGACAGTGTAACCTTCAATTTCTTCTATCTCTGCGAAGGCTCGCCTACTGCCTACGGCCAGGTGTATTACAAACGCGACAACGATCCCTGGACACAGTGCGGACAGGCACAGTACAGCAACAAGCATAAGTGGCAATATACCACCATCTCCAACACGGCATTTGGCAATGCAAGCAATCTGTATTTTGGTTTCCGTTGGATAAATAATGCGGGTGCAGGCAAAGACACCTCCGCTTTCGCCATAGACGACATAGAAGTGGTAGGTGTATTTGATACCAACAAGCTGAACCCTAAAATCACCTGCCATCCCTCGCCAGATACGATATGCGCCGGCGGCGGAGCAAGCATCTTTCTTACCATCAACATTTCCGATACCCTTTGCGACGGAACCTACAACATACAAATGGTGGACAGCAACCACTCTACCGAAGGCGGAAGCCTGCCCGGCTGGACTGCCAATATCTATAACCCCGACACCACGGCCACCTTTCTGCTCAACATACCGCCGAACGTAAAACCTGGGCATTGCTATCACTTTATAGTATCGCGCACCGCCGACCCAAAAATAACAGGTGAGTATTCCATTTGTATATATGTGGAAAACTGCCCACCTGTTATAACTACCCTTCAGCCTCTGGTAACTACCGAATCGGGGCATCCGGTATGCGCAGGCAGCGTAATACAGACTCCCTTCTGGTCGGTAGGACAGTACTCTCCTTCCAACACATATTTTGCCATCCTTTCTGATTCGGCGGGCAATTTTACACCTGGCTACCCAGGCGATACCATCGGCAACCTGCCCAGCAACTCCGCCTTCCCGCCCTATGCCATTCCTCCGACCCCCGGTGTATGTTCAGGCATTCTGCCATTTAAGATCCCCGCCGGATGCCACTATAAAATTGAAGTGGTTTCCGATAAACCTCCAACAGTAGGTTCGCCCTTTGGTCCTTTCTGTATCCAGAATTGCGACATATACACAGACAGTTCGCACGAAAAAGGATCGAACATACAGGCATGTATAGGTTCCTGCTACAAAGATCCTAAGGGCTGGAGCGACAGCATTACCTATACCATACATAAATACGACAGCAACGAAAAGTATTTTGCAGGAAACAAATTTGAAGTGCAGATATTAAGCACCTCGCTGCCGCCGCCCTTGACTATACTTAATACAGGAGGGCTTGGGGCAACTTACGATACCGTTACGGGTAAACTGGTACTGCATATCCCATGCGGCGACAGTCTGTGCAATGACCTGGGATTGCCTGCGCCTGTTACAGGAACATATTATATGAGGGTGATAGCCACCAATTCCAACCAGGCCGACAGCACTTACGGAACACTGATGTTCCTGAACATAGGCTGGCCACAGGACAGCATAAGTATTTGGGCACTCGATGGCACAAATACATATTGCGTAGGCGATGTGCCGGCATTCTACCCTTTGCCATACAGCTTCTGTACCAATAACTGGAACGGAGGTTCGTTGTGGTCTTGGTGGTTCAACAATTTCCAGAAGGTAAACAACAGTCCCAACCCCGGCATAGGAATACAGCTCAACGCAATTGACACCATTGCCCTTATTTGTCAGGAAAATAACGGGGGATGCCTTGGGCCGCTGGATACCATGAAAATTTATGTAAAAGGGCCTCCGTCGGTTGCCATAACAGGGCCTCCGAAGCTGTGTGTAGGTGATACCGCAACATATACAGTTCCCTTTGCCAACAACAATTACTACAAGTGGACGGCTAATAAATCAAAATTGATAGATACAGCCAACAATACGCTTACGGTAAAATACGATACTGCCGGAATATACTTTGTAAAGATATATGCGCTGGACAGCTGCGGATCGGCATCCTATACAAAACAGGTAAGGGTTGTGAACGTACCCGTGGCAAGCGCCAATAACGACAGCGCATGTAGGGGTACACCCATGACGCTTACAGCTTCGGGCGGCACCTCCTACCAATGGAGCACCGGCGCCATTTCAGCTTCCATCACCGTATCGCCCTCGCATGATACTACATACTGGGTAACCGCATCAAACGGCACTTGCTCTTCGCCGAAGGACACGGTATATGTAAAGGTATGGCCGATGCCCCAGGGCAATGTTTTCCATGACTCCACGATAATATCGGGCGGCACCGCAAACCTTTCCGTTTTACCCGCCCTCGGAGGTCAGTCCTACCTGTGGTCGCCGAATGTTGCCATACTTTGCGATACCTGCCCGATAACTACGGCCAGCCCCACGGTAACCACGGCGTATTTCTGCACCATCAGCACAGGTAAGTGTTCGATGACCGACTCCACCCTGATAACTGTTCTGCAAAAACAAATAGAATGCGGAGACGTATGGGCCCCCGATGCCTTTTCGCCAAACGGCGACGGGCAGAACGATGTCTTTTACGTAAAAGGCAATCCCGCCTGTATCTCATCCTTCAACCTGATTATATACGACCGCTGGGGCAACAAGGTATTTACAACTACAAGCATAACCAATGGTTGGGATGGTACTTACCTTGGCAAACCGATGAATGCCGGAACCTATGCTTACTATGTGCAGGTGCTAACCACAACTAACCAGACTAAGGAGCTGAAAGGAAGCGTTACGCTCGTGAGGTAATAATTTGTTAAATTTGCCGCTTAAAATTAAATCAAAACAAATATGCAGTCAAACGTAAACCAGATATTGATCCCGATGGATTTTTCCGATCAGGCGCTTATCGCCCTGGAGCAGTCTTATAACCTCGCCCAGTTTTACAACGCCGAGGTTACCCTGCTTTATGTAATGGAGGAACACGGCACACTGTCGAAAATTTTTGCAAAAAATTACAATGAGGTGGCGGTGAAAAAAGAGCTGGAGGAGAAGCTTCAGGAACTTGCGCATGACACTGAAAAGAAAAGGAAACTGAAAGTGAACACCATTGTTGCCAAAGGCAAAGTGTACGATAAAATCCTGGAAGTGGCGGATATGATAAACGCCTGTATGATCATCATGGGAGCCAGCGGCAGCGTGGGTATCCGGAAGCGATTTATAGGCGCCAATACACTCCGTGTGATACGCGAAGCAACTTGCCCGGTAGTAACCATAAAAGGCAAACACCACCGCGAAGGATGTAAGATAATTGTACTGCCTATCGACCTGTCGAAGGAAACACGCGAAAAGGTAACCAAGGCCGTTGAACTCGGAAAACTGTACGGTTCTACCATCCGTGTAATATCGGTGTTGTTCACGCTTGATGAGTTTGTAGTAAACAGGCTCACCAGGCAGATGGATCAGGTAAAGAGCATCATACAGAAAGCGGGAATTAAATGCACCACCGAAATGGTAAAAGCTATAAAAGGGGAGGAATCGCTCGGCGAGGCTATCGTAGATTATGCAACCAAAGTAGATGCCGATCTTATCATGCTGATGACCCAGCAGGAAGAAGAAACCTCGCCCATGTTTGTAGGTTCAACCGCACAGGCGATAATAAACTTGAGCGACATACCTGTTATGAGCATCGTACCCAAACACAAGAATGAGCCCCATGTATCTCCGTTCAAATAAGGGCTGTTTCAAAATATGAGTAGGTGAAGGCAGTCTGCAGACTGCCTTTTACTTTCTTGTTATTGAACTGAAACGCGAGGGTAGCAGGTGAGTTGTTTGCCCTGGAAAATTCAATTCAGTTCAAACTGAAGTTTGCTCAAACTCCTGTACAGCCCGTCCGGTATAAGCATGAGTTGCTCGTGGCTTCCGCTTTCTTTGATCACTCCTTTTTCAAGAACCAGAATCTTATCAGCTTTGCGGATTGTGGAAAGGCGATGCGCTATAACGAATGAGGTTCTGCCCTGCATCAGCTTATCGAGCGCTTCCTGTACCAGCCGTTCCGATTCGGAATCGAGCGAACTGGTGGCTTCATCGAGGATAAGCACCGAGGGGTTGCGAAGTACGGCGCGTGCAAGCGCAATGCGCTGCCTTTGTCCGCCCGACAGGGCGACACCCCGTTCGCCTACTACGGTATTGTATTTTTCAGGGAAGTTCATGATAAATTCGTGTGCATTTGCCTTTTTAGCAGCGTCCACAATTTCTTCATCCGTGGCGCCATGTTTGCCGTACTCTATATTTTCGCGTATGGTGCCGCCGAAGAGCAGCACGTCCTGCGGCACAAGCGCCATCTGGCTGCGCAAGGTTTGCAAGGGGTATTCCTGTATGTTCCTGCCGTCTATGAGTATTTTTCCCTCGCGGCAATCATAAAAACGAAGCAGCAAGGCCACAAGGGTAGATTTTCCGGCTCCGCTTGGCCCCACAATAGCAATGGTTTCACCCCTTTTTGCCGTGAACGATACACCGCTTATAACATTTAATTCCTTGCGCGAAGGGTAGTGGAAAGCCACGTCTTTGAATTCCACATCGCCTTTTATCTTAAATTCCGGGGCAACCGTGTTTATTTCATTTAATGAAATATCCTCAACCGGCTCGTCCAAAATATCCATCAGCCGTTCGGTGGCGCCAATTGCTTTCTGGATGCTTGCCCAAAGGTCGGCTATGCCTGCAAATGAAGCCCCTATAACCACCGAAAACATTAGAAATCGAAGCATATCGCCCTGACTTACGGCATGGTCTTTCATCAGAATGGCGCCCTGCCACAGCACAATTACGATGGCTCCGAACAGGCAGAGTATGACAAAGGAAATAAAAGCGCCGCGGTATTTGCCGCCCTTTACCGCCTGTTTAACTATTTCAAGGGTGCTTGTCCGGTGCCGCCCTGCCTCATAATGTTCATTGGCAAACGCCTTAACGGTGGCTATACCCTGCATGGTTTCTTCCACAATGGTGTTCGAGGAGGCAACCATATCCTGCGTTTTGCGCGAAAACCTCCGAATGAACCTGCCGAAAGCCACTGCAATAAGGGCCACCACGGGAACAATGGAAAGCATGATAAGCATGAGCTTGATAGATATGATGGCAAGAATGGCCACCGCCCCGAAAATGGTTAAAAACTGCCTAAGAAATTCAGCGAGGGTGGTGGTGAAGGTGTCCTGAAGCATGGCCACGTCGGATGAGATTCTGCTTGTGAGTTCGCCTATCCGCCGCTTTGAAAAAAAATCAATAGGCAGGCATATCAGTCTCTGGTAGGTAGCCTGCCGAAGTGAGGCAAGGCTTTTTTCGGTTACGTTTACAAAAAGCACCACGCGGCAATACGAAAAAACAGCCTGTAACAAAAGGATGCCAAAGGTGAGAAGTACGCTGCGGAAGCTTGCCGTATCCACAATCCGTCCCAGCATCCAGAAAAAGCCAAGCATGGTAAGGCTGGTAAGGGCAAGAAATATCAACCCTATGAAATAGGTCCACTTGTAAGGTGCGAAAAAACGGGTAACGCGAAGAGCCCTTTTAAACGATGCTTTGGAGACCCTGAAGCGCTTGCCTTGCTTTTCATCTTCTTCTGCCATATTGAGGATAACGAATTTTGCCGCAAAATTACTTTAATTAACCCGTCAGTCAATTTTAATGTAAAAAATATTAAAGATAAATAGTGCTGATGCGGCTAATATATTTATAAGCAAGGCAGGTGTTAACCGAACAATTTAAATCAGAAAACGGAAAGCCGAATACATCGGATGAGTTGTTGTATTTGCGTGAATTTCAATATACTGCCTTTCCTGCTGATGCTTGCTGCCCACAAGGATACTGGCGCTTCCGTTGATTTATGGGAATGGCTTTTTAAAAGATTTAACGCTCCCGATACTAATGCTTACTCCTTAATGAACTTAGCATTATATACGGCCTGCCCGGAGCTTACCCTGACAAAATAAATGCCTGCAGTCAGGCCCGAAATATTGAGCGTTATTTTCTTATCTGCTGATGACCCTATGGCTATCGGGATTGAACTGATTGTCCTTCCTGTAAGATCGGTTATTTCTATTCTTGCATCGCTGGCTGCCACATCGTTAATTAACAGGGTTATGCTGTTTTGTGCCGGGTTTGGAAATATAATTACACCACCGCTGCCGGAGTTTACATTTTCCACCGAGGCAGTTGAGTTAACGAGTGTGATGTTGTCGCACTTGGTACAACCCTTTGCATCGGTTACGCATAATGTATAGGTTCCGGCTGTTAAACCGGTTAAAGTAGCGCTTGTTGCTCCTGACGGAGTCCATGAGTAGCTATACCCGGGAGTCCCGCCCGTTGCCGAACCGGTTATTGAACCATTGCTGTAAGATGGAGAGGACGGTTCTACAACATTTGTAAATGTAACCGCGATAGGAGCGGGTTGAGTGATAGTAGCCATCGCAGTATCGCCGCACCCATTGTAGGCATCTGTAACCGTAACGGAATATGAACCTGCCGTTAACCCGGTAATATTGGATGTGGTTGCTCCATTGCTCCAGTTATAGGTGTAGGGGGTTGACCCTCCGCTTGCCGTAACACTTGCTTTTCCGCTATTGCCGCCATTGCAGCTTACGTTTGTTTCACTCATAGTCAGGCTTATAACGCCGGGCTGCGTAATGGTAACATTTGCCGATACTGAACATCCGCCTGATTCGGTAACTGTAATGGTGTATGTGCCGCCTGTTAAATTTGTATCAGATGCTGTGGTTGCCCCGTTGCTCCACAGATAAGTATAGGGTGTATTTCCATTGCTTGCAAATGCTGTTGCTCCTCCTAATCCAGAGCAGTTTGAAATATTGGTTTGCGATGCGATAGACACTCCAAAGGTGGTAAACGGAACCGGATTTGACGGATTTCCATTCGCCACTACCACTAAAGAATATGTTCCGCCGGGCATTGAAGGAACGGTGAAATAGGCTGTATCTTCGGCACTATCGGTCATTACCGCACCAAGCCTGTTCCAGTTTGTGGTTTTGCAGTAATACACATTGCTGCCGTTTGTAACTCGGATAATGGGATAGTTGGATGACATTTGCCAGTCATCGCCAAAAGAAGCACCTTCCGAAATTCCATTAAATAACTTACCTGTAATCATGTATTTATTGCAGCTATCAGGAAAAATTCCGTTGATGGTAGGTTTGCCTTGTGGGATGGGGGCTCCGCCGGGTAGATACTCGTAAAATTTGGTGGAATCGGTATAAGCAAATAATACGGTTCCGTCGGGCAGGTCGAGCATCGTCATCATATTGGTTTGGGTTTCTACAGAATCGCCCCCGCCCGGCGCGCCCACCTCATTAAAAGTATTTGTATTGTAATTAAATTCGTAAAAAAAGCTGGGTAGGCTTTCACTGGGCAACTGGCTGATAGAATAGAGGGCCTTACCGTTTACCATCATGGCTCCCGGACCGTCCCACGAACCAAGTTGCCCATAGCCCGCTTTAGTTGGCATTTGTGGGCCGGCGGACCATACGCCCGGGCTTGTATTGCCGCTTGGTGTATATATGGCGGAATACTGCACATCGCCCATAAAAAAGCCTTTGCCATTGGGCAAAAGAAGACACGGCCCCGTTTCATAAGATGAAAAATCATACAGGGCAACCGGCACTGTTCCATCCACTACCCACTTGTGTAGTTTAGGTATGTAGCGTTCAGAACTGGCTGCAGGAGCGTCTACATATAACACACTGCTGTCAGGCAGTTTCAGCCATGATGATTCTTCATGTGATCCGTGGCTGGAAGGGGCGGCGCTAAAATTGCCAGTAACAGGGCTGTAAAACATATTTATGGTATCTATGGGCGGGTTAAATGGATTGGCGCAGCCTTCAAGCACAGTTCCGTCGTACAGTAATTCCGAATTCGCATCTTCTATATCATATCCCGGTACGTTTGGAATATAATTCCATGTATGCGTTACAGTATTATATATTTCTCCGCTGGCAGTTCCGTTGCCATGCTCACCACCGGCAACATACACATTGCCATTGGGCAGCACCTGCGAAGAAAAAACCGAACGGGTATCGTGTTCCGAAGGTAAAACCGTCCAGGTGCCGTTAAGGTAGCTGCCATGAATATCCGGGGTAAGCAGCATCCATGTAGCATCAGGAGTTAAAGGAAACCCTGAACCACTTACATACCCTTTGCACATTACAGTGCCGTCGGTAAGCAACACCATGCCTCCGCCCATCGTTAATGGGGCAGGGTTTGTCAATGCCTTCCAGGTACCCTGTGCATAACTTATGTTTTGAACGAACAAAAAAAGTGATACGCAAACAAGTATTTTTTTTATCATAATGTAAGGCTTTCAATCAGTTATATAATAGAACTTTCGCATACAAATATATAATTAAAATAACCTAAAATACAGGTTCTTATGAATTTATTTTTAGGTGTTGGTGCAAATAGTAATACAGAAGAAGTATACGGATATTCCTGAATCTAATCTCTTGGGGTTAGTTCCCCGAAGCTCTGCTTCGGCTCTAATTTGATCAACATATTTCCGTTTAACGTCCTGTCTGAATGGGGCATATCCGCAGCCTGCAGTTTTAAAAAACTGCAAATTATATTGCATTCAGTATGCAGTGAAACTAATATTTTATACCTGTTCTCCGAAAAGCTTAGCAAGATTTCAATAAATTAAAAATTCCTCAAAAAAAATTAGTTTTGCATCTTACCTGATGGGTGCAGTCAATACAATAAGTGTAAATACATGAAGATATCTTACAACTGGCTTAGGCAATATGTAAAAACAGGCATTACCGCGCGTGAGGCGGCAGAGCTGCTCACCGCAGCCGGACTGGAAGTGGAGGCAATAGAGCAGTATCAATCGGTTAAGGGCGGATTGGCGAACGTGGTTATAGGTGAAGTAAAAACCTGCTCAAAACATCCCAACGCTGACCGCCTATCGCTCACCACCGTGGATGTGGGCAACAAGGTGTTGCTGATTGTATGCGGGGCGCCGAATGTCGGAGCCGGACAAAAAGTGGTGGTGGCCTTGCAAGGTGCAATTCTGCACCCTTCGCAGGGAGAGCCATTCACAATAAAGAAAAGCAATATCCGCGGCATTGCCTCCGAAGGAATGATTTGCGCCGAAGATGAAATTGGCCTTGGTACATCACACGCCGGCATTATGGTATTGCCCGCCGAGGCGGTTACCGGAACACCCGCAGCCGAATATTTCGGTATATACAACGACCACATACTTGAAATAAATATCACACCCAACCGCGCCGATGCCATTTCGCATATAGGCGTGGCAAGAGACCTGGCGGCAGCCATCGGTTTACAAGCCAAAAGCTCCGATGCGCAGTTTGAAAAAGACATCGCACTCCAAGTCCCTGCTGTTCCCGAAGTCATTCCCGCCGGCAAAGGACTGAATATACAGGTGGAGGTAAGGGAACCGGCCGGCTGTACACGCTACAGCGGCATAGCCATTACGGGTATAAAAGTGGGTGAATCGCCGCAATGGCTTCGCAACCGCCTGCTTGCCGTGTCGGTGCGGCCGATTAATAACATTGTGGATGTTACCAACTTCGTAATGCTTGAAACCGGGCAGCCTCTCCATGCCTTCGATGCAGGCAAAATAAAGGGCAATAAGGTGATTGTGCGACATGCCGCTGCAGGCGAAACAATCGTTACACTGGATGGGGTGGCAAGGCAACCTTCAACAAGTGACCTTCTTATTTGCAATGAAAAAGAGGCCATGTGTATTGCCGGTGTTTATGGAGGAATTGACTCCGGAGTAAGCGCGGCAACTACCGATATTTTTATCGAAAGCGCCTGTTTTAATCCTACTGCAATCCGGAAAACGGCACGCAGGCTGGGGCTGCATACCGATTCGGCTTACCGATATGAAAGGGGGACTGATATTAACGGAACACGCTTTGCCCTGAACAGAGCGGTACAACTTATTCTGGAAGCACAGGAAGCGGCAGGAGTGTCGGCGGTAACTGATGTGTACAGCCAGGTGGTTCCGGAAAGAAAAATAGAACTGTCCCTCGAGTATGTCTGGCGCCTTGCCGGATGCCAAATTCACGGCAGCGAAATTGAAGATATTTTCAGCCACATAGGTATAACTGTAGAAGAAGCCAGGGGAGATGCCATGAGCTTGTCGATTCCCACCTTCCGCATGGATATTAGCTGCCAGGCCGATCTGGTGGAAGAAATAATCAGGTTCTATGGTCTTAACCGTATTCCGGCAAGCGATATGATGAAATTGCCGGTGATGCGCCACAAGCAACAATCTTCGGGCAAAATATATGAAACCATTGCAAACCTGCTGACGGTTTCAGGCTTTACCGAAATCATGAACACTTCCCTTACTTCTTCAAAAAACGCACTGCCCGCCGGTAAAAACGCAAGCGCGCTGACGGAAGTGAAGGTAGCAAACCCATTGAGCGCCGACCTTGATGTTTTGCGCAGTTCACTGCTGCAGAACGGACTGCAAGCCATAGGCTTCAATCAAAACCGTAAAAATGCCGATATTAAGTTTTTTGAGTTTGGCAAAATATACAGCCTTGCCTCTGAAGAAAGACAGGACAAGGAAGGCTCACCCTTCTGCGAAGAAGAACGGCTGGGCCTTTGGATTACGGGCAACATACACCAGCCAAACTGGAAAGAGAAACCGGCCGAAGCCGATTTTTATTTTCTTAAAGGCGCGGTGCAGAGGGTTATAGACCGTATTTCGGGAGGAGAATCGCTGCATGAACAAATAACCGCCAACCCGCAGTTTAAGTACGGACTTACCTGGTACAGGCAGGATGCAGGCCAAGACTCTGCTCCCGTTCCCGTGGCAGATTTCGGACTGGTGGACGCAGGTATTGCAGAAAGGCATCATGTAAAAGGCAATGTGTTTTTCGCCGAGTTCCACTGGCTGAACCTGCTGAAACTGGCACCGAAAACCATGCAAACGGAAGAGATAGGCCGTTTCCCCTTTGCAGTAAGAGACCTTTCACTCATCATTGGCAGCGGCATGGAGTTCAGAAAGCTGGAAGAAATGGCGTTGGGTGCCGAAAGAAAATTACTTCGGAACGTATCGGTAATTGATGTGTATGAAGGAGACCGGATTGGAAAAGGAAAAAAGTCCTACACCTTAAGGTTCGTCCTGCAAAACAACACCAAGACGCTTACCGACGCCGAGATAGACCAGTCCATGAAAAGCATTATAGATACATATGAGGCCAAAGCCGGCGCGGTGGTGCGCAATGGGTAACTGTACCGCCCTGCCGCACAGGTGCAGGCGGGCAACAAAAACGGCGAAGCTGTTTTAGTTTGTATGCAGCTTGTTGTGAATAAGATCGTTGCTGTATTGCTGCAGTACCGACTTAAGTAGTTTGGACATAGAATCCTTTACTGCCGGCTGTTTTGCCAGCAGGTTGTTGCACAGCAGGCTGTCGTTGCTACAATTATAAAGCGCCGTGCACCGCTGTCCCTCAAATTGCAGGCAATAAGGTGAGTTTATCAGCTCGTAGCAATTGTTTAGGTAATTAACCGCAATATGATTGCCTGTTGAATCTAAAATACTTCTTCCGAATGCGAAATAAGTGTAAGGATAATGCAAATAATCGAGAACGGACGGCATAATATCAATTTGCTCAACAGCCTTGTGTATCCTGCCTTTCAGAGCTGAATTGTGCATATAAAAAATGATTGGTATTTCGTACATTCCCACCCGGTTCGAATAATACGGATCGTGGCTTGGCCCGGCGTGGTCTGCCGTAATAACAAACAGGGTGCTGTCGAACCAGGGCATTTTTGAAGCTGTTTGGAAAAAGCGGTGCAGCGCCATATCGGAGTACCTCACGCATTTCAGTATTGGCATCTCATCACCCTGCTGCGTATAGGTCGTTTTAAGGCTGTCGGGGATGGAAAAAGGTTCGTGCGACGACAGTGTGAACAGGGCTGCATAAAAGGGCTGACGCAGGGTGTCAAGGTTACGTGCGAAGTATTGCAGGAAGATATGGTCCCATATACCCCAGTGGCCGTCGTAACACTTGTCGTTGTTGAATTCTGAACGTCCGTAATAGTAGCGGAATCCGGCGCCGCGGCAAAAGGAGCTGAAGCCCATGGTACCGTTGGTGCCCCCGTGGAAAAAAGCGGTGGTGTAGTTTTCTTTTGTCAGCAGGCTTGCAAGAGACTGGAAATTATCGGAATTGTAGTTCGAGGTAATATAGGGTTCATCCATCCACGAGGGGAGCCCTGCCACCACAGCGGGAATACCTTCAATGGATTTCCTTCCGTCGGAAAAGGCATTGTCGCAAACAAGAGATTGGCCGATAAGTGAGTCGAGGAAAGGCGTGTTGGTGCGGTGCCTGTTGTTTAGCGCCCCAACGTATTCCTTCGAAAAGCTTTCCAGTATTATGGTAACCACATTCAACCTCCTGAATATGCCTTCTGTGGGCTGGTGTAGGGTAGGGTAGATGGAACGGGCATGAGCCGTGCTAAAAAAATGGTAGTCGCGAAGAGGCGGCACACCAAGGGTTTTGCCCAAGCTGAATGGGGTGTTGATGATAAGAGGAAAGTCGCGAGAGGGACCATAGCCCGCCGCATCAAGGATACTTATAGGCTTGAGCTGCCAGCCACCGCGGAACCCTATTACCACAACAGCAGCCGTTAGTATATATGAGGATACTGCTGCGGCGATATAGTGATGCCCGTCAGGTTTTGTATCGTAGGATTTCCTGATGCTGCGCCGGTATAGGCTACCGGTTATAACTACGAACAATCCCCACAAAAAAAACATGTACCAGTAACTGTGCAGTAACGATGGCAGTACATCTGCGGTGTCGGAGCCAAGTTCGAGAAACTTGAAAATATCGGCCGTAGAGCGTTTATAGGTGTATTGGAAGAATACCGTATCGCCGAACTGCATAAACAGAGCCAAAGCGTTCACGAGCAAAAAAAGGATGGGCAGGAAGAAACGCCTGTATATACTTTTTTCGCTTCCTGCGGGAATAATGCTAAGTACTATAAACGGGAGGTTGGTGAATAGTATGGCGCATACATCAAAGCGTGAACCTGCCACGAAATAGTAGGCCAGTCTTGTAAATGAAAGGTGTGAGTAATATACGTGATTGAACAGGTAAAATACCAAACGCGATAACTCATACATTAGCAGGAGTATAAGCATTTGCTTACCTGCAAGCCTGCAATGGTAAGGAACGTTTTTCAAATCAAGAACCGGTAAAGCGTGATTGGAAGTGTTATGGCTCATGGCGTTTCGGGTGCCGCTTATCTCATATAGTCTATTACCCGCGTTGCTTCATAAAGTTCGGGGTCTTTGGTCAGTTGTTTCATCCATTTCTTTTCGCTGGCCATTTCATTGGTGTCCGCCTGCATTTTTTGGTCTTCTCCCGTGGTTGGAATAATTTTCATATCGCCGATAACTTTCGTAATAGCGCCGAATTTCTTGTTCTCTTCAGTCTGTTCCTTCTGCTGTTTCCTGAATTGCTCGAGGTTGAGACTGACTTCGCCGTGGTCGCGCAGCTTTTTATTGTTTTGAGCCTCTTCGCTTATAAGGATGAATGCCGAGTCATGGGCTACGTCCTTGTTGGCGGAGCTGCGAAGTTTGTCGTAATCGGGCGGGTTATTCCAAATGGTATAGGTGGCAGGCTTAATCTTATCCCATGGCATGGGATAATCCGAGTTTTTTTCTTTTACATACAGGGCCGAGTATGAGTCGGGAAGCTGTATATCGGGTGTTACGCCGTCGCGCTGTGTTGTTCCGCCGTTTATCCTATAAAATTTGCTTATGGTTATTTTAACCGAGCCGAGCGGCTTAAGCGACTTGAATGAAGGAGAGACATAATCATCGAGGTCGAAAATTTGCTGGACCGTGCCTTTTCCGTATGTTGGGGAGCCCATTATAACGCCTCTCTTGTAGTCCTGTATGGCAGCGGCAAATATCTCCGATGCCGAAGCGCTGTAGCCGTTCACCAGCACTATCAGGGGGCCTTTGTATATGGCGGCCGTATCGTTGGCGGTAAGCACCTGCACCTGGTTAGCATGGCCTTTTATCTGTACTACAGGCCCGGCATTGATGAACAGTCCCACCATCTTTACAACGTCTTGCAGTGATCCGCCTCCGTTCTCCCGCAGGTCCATGATTATTCCCTGCACATTCTGCTTGTCCAGTTCAAGTATTTCTTTCTTAACGTCCTCCGAACACGTGCGGTAAGTGTTTTCGCCGAACCGCGTATAAAACTCCGGCAGGTGTATATAGCCTATATTTTTCCCCTGCTGAATAATGGCATCGTGGGCATAGGTTTCCTTTATCTGGATGATATCGCGCACCAGCGTGATCACTTTTACGGTATGGTTCACCTTCCGTATGGTGAGTTTTACCCTGGTGCCTTTCTTGCCACGGATGAGGTGCACCGCCTTGTCGAGCCTCATTCCTTCTATGTCCACAGGCTCCCCGGTATCCTGTGCTACCTTCATGATTACATCGCCCTCTTTTATTTCCCCGCTCTTCCAGGCCGGGCTTCCGGGAACCACGCTTTCAATGGTTATGTTGCCGTTTTTGTCACGGAGCGTGGCGCCGATTCCTTCGAGCTGTCCGCTCATCTTTACATCAAAATCCTCCCGTTCAATAGGCGCGAAATATTCAGTATGCGGGTCGCAGGCATTGGCTATGCAGTCGAAATATGCCGAGAGCTTGTCATTTTCAGTAGTTTCGGCTATACCCTGAAAGATATTCGAATTGCTTTTTAAAACTGCTGCCCGCGCATCTTTTTCAAGCTGGCTGAATGATTTAATTTTAACCGAAGTGTCTTTGGTTTCCTGGGCTTTTTCCTGAACGCTCATCATGTCGTTCAGCTTGTAAAGTGTTTGCAGTTTCAGCATCTTACGTCTTCTTTCCGCCAATTCCTTGTCGTCTTTGGCAAAGGCGCTTTTTTCGGGGTCGGGCTGAAAGTCCTCGTTTGTGCTGAAATCGAAAGGCTGCGACAGGATCTGCTTTGTATTTTGGGTATCGTAAGCTACGCGCTGGGCGAACACCCCGTTCACAAAGTCGAAGAATTCAAAGCTGCCATTCTGAATTTCACCGTCAATCTGCGTTTCATATTGCCTGAACTTGGCAATGTCTTCCTGTGTAAAATACTGCTTAAAATAATCGAGGCGCTGCAGATATAGCTTGAATACGCGCACCGACATACTGTCGGCCGGGGGTACAGACTGAAAATGCTCTGCCTGCAAGCCCGTCATCATCAGCTGCATGATTACGCGCCGCTTGTCGGTTCCGGTTCCGGGACGGCGTACGGCGCATATAATCAGCCCTGCAGTTATAATAATAAGTAGGATAAAGGTTATCCGGGTGCGTTTCATTAAATAATCTATGATTCTGTACATGGTTTGCAAAGATAATCATAAATAGTCCTGCACGAACGGACTGTTCAGGCTGTTCTGCCACAGCAAAACGATGCCCGGCGCAGGCTACTGTCGGTTAAATAACAATGTTAACAATTTTATTCGGCACTACTATAACTTTTTTCACCGGCTTGTCCTGTATATACTTTTTCACTTGTTCGTTCTGCAATATCTCTTTTTCAATCTGTTCTTTTGACAGGGTAAGCGGCAGTTCAATCATTAAGCGGGTTTTCCCGTTGAACGATATGGGGTAGGCGAAAGCGCTTTCATGCAAAAATGCCTCATTATGTACTGGAAAACGCTCGTTCATAATCGAAGCGCTATGCCCAAGCCTGCTCCACAATTCTTCGGTGATAAACGGGGCAAATGGCGAAAGGCATATAAGCAGAGGCTCGTAAATAGCCTTTTTGTTGCATTTCAGGTCAGTGAGTTCGTTCAGGCATATCATAAATGCGCTTACCGATGTGTTCAGGTTAAGACGTTCAATATCCTCATTTACTTTCTTAATGGTTTTATGCAATATCTTTAACTCTGCCGGAGTGGGTTCTTCATCCGATAAGGTTGAATGTTGAATGTCGGATGTTGAATTAAAAAAGGTTCTCCACAGCTTTTTCAGGAAACTATGCACCCCGCTAATGCCCTGCGTGCTCCAGGGTTTGCTCAATTCAATCGGTCCGAGGAACATTTCGTACAGGCGCAAAGTATCGGCGCCGTATTGTTCGATTATATCATCGGGGTTCACTACATTGCCCTTGGATTTGGACATTTTTTCGGGTTCCCTAAAACATTTGTATTTCGATCCTTCAGGGAAGAACTCAAGATTTTGATAACCATTTGAACAAATATATTTGGTATAGCGTTCAATATCAATTTCGTCTTTGTCATTTACAAATTCAACGGGGACACGTTTATTATGGTAT
>JABEUT010000125.1 GCA_013044305.1 Bacteroidia bacterium | reverse complement strand
GTGATTACCTCCGGCGCATCTATTGGCGATGCCAGCACCCAACTTTACAGCCCGGGAACATGGGCAGGTCAGACCTTAACCCTTCCGGCAGCAGCCAATGGCACAACCTTTACTGTAACGGCAATACTACCGGCAACGGGAGCCAATGCGCCCACAGGAGTGCAGCTCTACCAGGTAAACTCGGTGCCAAGCATTGTTACCGGCATAACCGGACTGGGCAACAATAATGTGTACTACGGAGTATATGTGGTAAACGGTGTTGCGCCGAGCTATAATGTTACCATAAATTATACCGCATACGACCCCACACCGCTGGCCCAGCTTTTCTACCGTAATAACAACGCCTCGACGTGGAATGCAGGCAATACCAACCCGGCTCCGCCGCCTTACACCATTACCGAGGCAAATTCAATTGTGCCGCAGCAGGAGTATATACTGGGAGCCACCTCCAGCGCTTTGCCTGTTGAGCTCACTTCATTCTCGGCGGTTTGCAGTTCGGGCTTCGCGTTGCTGCAATGGACCACAGCCACCGAAACCAACAACAGCTTTTATACCATTGAGCGTTCAGGAGACGGAGTTAATTTTCTGGTAATAGGCCGGGTAAAGGGAGCTGTGAACAGCAGTACTTCGCTCTCGTATTCCTATACCGACAGCCAGTTGCCCGAAGGAACGGTTTACTACCGGCTTGCCCAAACCGACCTCGACGGCAATGAAACAGTATTGAAAACGGAGGCCTTTGAATCATGCGCGGCGGAACCGGAAATACATGCTTTCCAATCTTCGCCTGGAACGCTTACCGTGCAGTTGAATTTGCCGCAGGCGGGCAATTATTCGATTTGCGTGTATGATGTGGCCGGGCGCTTAATAAGCACAGGCAATGTTCAGGGGGAGGCAGGGTTCAATACTTTCAGGCTGAATGCACCCGCAGCAGCAGGGGTGTATTTTATACGCGCCTTATATGCCTATACGGTTTATACCGCTAAGTTTTTCATTGCAAGATAAAAGGGGATTCTTCAGCTTAGCGCCGTCTTAATCTTTTGAGCTTTCGCTTTACCTATCAAAGCGGCAATTTCTTCTTCGGGGATGTCCTTCAGCCTCTGCACCGAACCGAACTTACGCAGCAAGTCCTCTGCCGTTTTTCCGCCAATGCCTTCAATGCCTGTGAGCGAGGTTTGTATGGCACCCTTGCTTCGCTTATTGCGGTGGTGCGAAATGCCGAAACGGTGTGCCTCGTCGCGTATCTGCTGTATTATTTTGAGTGTAGGCGAGCGCTTGTCGAGGTAGAGCGGAACAGGGTCGCCGGGAAAGAAAATTTCCTCCAGCCTTTTGGCTATGCCTATGATAGAGATGGAGCCGGAGAGATTTAGTCTTTCAAGACTCTTCAGAGCGGATCTTAACTGGCCTTTCCCTCCATCAATGACAATGAGCTGCGGCAGTTCCTTTTTTTCGTCTATGAGTCTTTTATAGCGGCGGTAGATGACCTCTTCCATGGATGCGAAATCGTTGGGTCCCTCCACCGTTTTAATGTTAAAGTGGCGGTATTCGCTTTTTGCGGGCTTGCCGTTTATGAACACAGTCATGGCTGCCACGGGGTATGCGCCCTGTATGTTTGAATTATCGAAGCACTCAATGCGTACAGGCGGTGTGGTCATGCGCAGGTCTTTCTGCATCTGCGTCAACAGTTCATTTGTTTTTTGTTCGGGCGAGGCAAAACTTAAAGCCAGATCTTTTTCGCGCATATAATAGCGCAGGTTGTTTTCCGACAGCTCCAGCAGTCTTTTTTTGTCGCCTTTTTGCGGTACGGTAATCACGGCGTCCGGTATGTCGGCATCGGGTTTAAAGGGCAGAATAATTTCTTTTGACGGAACAAAGCCCGTAGCTGCGTTGTGCTGCCGCAGCTCTGCAATGCCGAGCATGAGCAGTTCCTGATCAGGTTCGTCAAGTTTTTTGTTCAGCTCAATGGTCTGGCACTGGATAACGGCGCCGTTTACAATTTTAAGGAAGTTCACAAAGCCGCATTTTTCATCGCTTTTTACGGAGAATACATCTACATCGGTAAGCGAGGGATGTACGATGGCGGAGCGGCTCTGGAATTTTTCCATCAGCAGAAGTTTTTCTTTTAGCAGCTGTGCCTTGTCAAATTCCCATTTTCCGGCCGCCTCCTCCATTTGCCTTTTCAGGTATTGGATAACACCGTGTATGTTTCCTTGCAGGATATGCTTTATCTGGGCAATGGAGTTGTCGTAATCCTGCTTTGTCTGCAGCCCTTCGCAGGGGCCTTTGCAGTTGCCTATATGGTATTCGAGGCAGCGCTTGAATTTTTTGCCCTCAATGTTGGTTTCGGTAAGGTTGAGGTTGCAGGTGCGCAGGGGATAAAGCTGTTTTATAAAGTCCAGCACGGTATTCATAAGCCGTACCGAGGTGTATGGTCCGAAGTAGGCGGAGCCGTCGCGTATAACACGACGCGTAGAGAATAACCGCGGGAAGGGTTCATTTTTTATACAAATCCAGGGGTAGGTTTTATCGTCCTTAAGCATTACATTGTAACGCGGCTGGTATTTTTTTATAAGGTTGTTTTCGAGCAGCAGGGCATCCCATTCGGTTTTTACCACCACATATTTTATCTGCTCTATACGGCGTACAAGCAGGTTTATCTTGCCCTCGCCATGCTCCTTATTAAAGTAGGACCGTACCCTCTTTTTAAGGTTTTTGGCTTTGCCTATATATATTATTTTCCCCTCCCTGTCGAAGTACTGGTAAACGCCCGGGGAGTCGGGGAGTGAGGCAAGAACAGGCTTAAGAACCTCTTTTACATTCATATATGCAAATTTAGCAAAATAGGCAGGGCGGCAGAAACGGTATATCCAATTACATATTATTAATTATCCCCTATATTTGCCGACCTATTACGGAGAGATGGCAGAGTGGTCGAATGCGGCTGATTCGAAATCAGCTGTATCTTCACGGGTACCGGGGGTTCGAATCCCTCTCTCTCCGCAAAACCGAACTAACCCCTGTATAGCAGGGGTTTTATTTTGAAATCGAGCGATGAAAGCTATACTTTCAAAAGCGGCGATGAAAAATAAATTACCCGAAAGGGTTAGTTTGGTTTTAAGCCTCCCACAACAGGAACACCGAAGGTAATCTCTCACTCTCCGCAAGGGATTTCGTAATTTCTTTACTTTCCACAATTAACAAGCACTCTACGGAGTGCTTGTTTTCTTATGTTTCACATAAAGTTCACCAAACTTTAAAATGTTTCACATATTCAATACAATCCTAACATCCGTTACTACTTTGTCTTTTACTGAAATAGCTATATGGTTGAATACCATTAAGGCAAAAGGCAGGAATTGTATAAAAAATCAAGGAAATACTTTATAAAAAGTACTGCGTTGGTTAAATCTTACAAGCCAAATTGTGTTTTGGCGGATTATTAATCCCATTCGGTATTTTTCTGCTATTTTAATCCTGTATTGTGATTTGTATTCGCTCAATTTTTTAAGATTTCGTATTGCAGAAATGTCTTTTGCCGTTTCCATTTGCTTTATCACTGTGTAAACATTTTTGAGCAGAGTTTTATTTTTGTAAGAGGAGAGGTCTCTTAGAAATTGTCCTTTAACTATTACCTCCATTATCTTTAAGGAATTTGTATAGTTCTTCTATAGGAACATCTTCGCTCTTCATGCCTTCATCAATCCATTTTGAAAGAACTTTATCTTCAAGTTCTTCCTCT
>JABEUT010000012.1 GCA_013044305.1 Bacteroidia bacterium | reverse complement strand
GTAGGGGGGCTTACTTTTGATTTTACCTCTTTTTAGGGTTATTTTACCCCATATTTGCTTGACTTTTAAAATATTTCATATTTTTGTCGGACAGTAATGGTATTAAATATGAATTTAATGAACAGGGCGAAATTATTTCTAATGCCTGTATTTGTTTTTATTCTTTTGGCAGCCGGCACTTCCTGCCGTAAGGATTCCACCACCTGCAACGGCGTGCCCAATGTAGCCGTAAATTTCGCCCTTGATCTGAACCAGCCTACCAACGTAAACCTTCAGATTGTGGAGGGGAGTGTGATAGTTACCGGCGGTTATGATAACGTAGTAGTGTACAGATATACCACAAGCCAGTTTACTGCCTTCGATTGCTGCTGCCCGTACGACGGGGCAACCAACAGCAAGGCGGTGGTGCAGTTAAATTCAAACAAGTTCTCCATGACCTGCCCGGTGTGCGGCTCTACCTTCAACCTGTCCGACGGCTCTGTTATAAAAGGCCCTTCTAAATGCTCCCTGAAGCCATACGTGGCCTCCTTCGACGGGGTTTCCACCGTCTCGGTAACCAATTAGCGCGCAGGAAAGGAGCTCTGTTTTTTTTAGTATCTGTAATACTCCGGTTTATACGGCCCTTCGGCGCTTACTCCTATGTATGCGGCCTGTTCGGGTGTAAGCGTGTCCAGTTCCACTCCTATCTTTTTAAGGTGGAGGCGGGCTACTTTTTCGTCGAGTAATTTCGGAAGCGTATATACCTTGTTCTCGTATTTTTTGTGGTTAAGCCACAGCTCTATCTGTGCGAGCACCTGATTGGAAAATGAGGTGGACATAACAAAGGAGGGGTGTCCCATTGCGCAGCCGAGGTTCACAAGCCTGCCTTCGGCAAGCACAATTATATCTTTTCCGTCAATCGTATATTTATCAACCTGCGGCTTGATGGTGTCGCGGGTGTGTCCGTATTTGGTATTCAGCCAGGCCATATCTATTTCCACGTCAAAGTGGCCTATGTTGCATACAATAGCCTTGTCCTTTAATGCTTTAAAGTGGCGGTCTTTTATTACGTGGTGGTTTCCGGTGGTGGTAACCACTATGTCGGCGAGTTTTACCGCATCGTCCATTTTGCGCACCTCATAGCCTTCCATGGCGGCCTGCAGGGCGCATATCGGGTCTATTTCGGTAACAATAACGCGCATGTTGGCATTTTTCAGCGCCTGCGCCGAGCCTTTGCCCACATCTCCGAAACCGGCCACAACAGCCACTTTGCCGGCAAGCATAAGGTCGGTGGCGCGCCGTATGGCGTCTACCAGCGATTCGCGGCAGCCGTATTTGTTGTCAAATTTGCTTTTTGTAACCGAATCGTTCACGTTAAAGCAGGGCAGGGGCAGGATACCCTTGTTCATGCGTTCGTACAGGCGGTGTACGCCTGTGGTGGTTTCTTCGCTTATGCCGCGTATTCCCGCAACCAGTTCCGGATTCTTGTCCAGCACTATGTTGGTAAGGTCGCCGCCATCGTCCAGTATCATATTCAGGGGTTGCCTTTTGTCGCCGAAGAACAGTGTTTGCTCTATGCACCACTCATATTCCGGCTCGGTCATGCCTTTCCAGGCATAAACCGGAATGCCCGCCTTGGCTATGGCTGCGGCTGCATGGTCCTGGGTTGAAAATATATTGCACGACGACCATTGCACCTCCGCTCCGAGCGCTTTCAGGGTTTCAATGAGTACGGCGGTTTGTATGGTCATGTGCAGGCATCCGGCTATCCGCGCTCCGCGCAGGGGCTGTTGTTTTCCATATTCTTCGCGTATGGCCATTAATCCGGGCATTTCGGCTTCGGCAAGTACTATCTCTTTCCTGCCCCAGTCGGCCTGGCTGATGTCTTTTACTTTATATGCTGCTTTCTTTTCCACAGTTTGGATTGACATAGGTGTTATTGTTTATTATTTTGTTATTCCGGTTTGCAAAGTTATTTAAACTATCTGTTATTCCTTTCAATTATCAGTATTTTTTTCCGTTTTCATCAAACTGGATGGTGGCGCCTGCCTTGTCGTTGGTGTAAGGTATCTCATAAAGCACATTGCCGTTTTCGAAATAGTCTTTGTGCAAACCGTTCTTTTTTCCCATTTTATAAGGTGTTTCCGATTTCAGGTTGCCGTTTTCGAAATAGGTATTCATCACTCCGTCTATTTTACCTCCCGAATAAGGTGTTTCACTTTGCTTTTTGCCCGATTCGTAATATTCGTTGGCTGTACCGTTCTTTTCGTCGTATGTGTATGGAGTTTCGCTTTCCAGCTTGCCGCTTTCATAAAAGCGTTTTTCGGTGCCGTTCACTATCCCGTCGGTATAGGGTATTTCGCTTTCCTCTTTGCCGTTCTGGTAATAATCTGTTTCCACGCCGTTTATCTTGTCGCTGGAGTAGGGGATGGTGGACATGAGTTTGCCGTTTTCGTAAAAATGCTTTTCCACGCCATTCTTCTCGCCAAAAATATAGGTGGTTTTAAACTGTATTTTCCCGTCTTCATAAAAGCCTTTGCCCTCGCCGTTCTCCCGGCCGTTAAGGTAGGGTATTGTTTCCTTTGTTTTGCCGTTTTCATAATACAGTATAACCAGTGTATCGGTAACTGCGCCATGCGAATAATTCACCGAGCTGAACAGTTTGCCGCTCTCGTAGTACTTCTTTTTTGCCCCGTTTTCTTTGCCCTTGTCATAGGGTATTTCATACATAATCTTGCCGTTCTCAAAGTATTCCTTAAAAATGCCATCCTTTATGCCGTCGGTATACAGGCAATCGCTTTTCATGTTTCCGTTTTCATAAAACAGTTTTTGTTCCCCGTTTATCCTGTCTTCCGTATAGGCTGTTTCGCTTTGTTCCCTGCCGTTAGGGTAATAAGTTTTCATGGTGCCGTTCAGCTTGTCGAATATATATACTATTTCGCTGTCGGTTTTGCCGCTTTCATAATATACTTTTTTAATGCCGTTCCGTACACCGCTGGTATAGGGCGTTTCACTAAATAGTTTTCCATGCCTGAAAAATTGTTCCACCATGCCGGCGGCTTTGCCGCCCTTATATATAGTTAGCCTGTAATAACGGGCATTGCCCGTATCGGCCGTAACATCGCCGCTGTTATCAATATATTCAAGCCATTTGCCCTCTTTTAGCCCGTTCTTCAACTTGTTCTTCGCTTCGGCTTTATTTGTAAATCCGTCCTGCTGGCCAGGCTGTGGTTTGGCTTTTTGGGCAGAAAGGGTGAACACCGGCAATACTGCAATTACAAGGCCAAGCATGGTTTGCGTTCTGTAACCAAAATAACTGCCTACTTTCATCTGTTTATTCTCTTGCCGGGTGTTGTTATTCCTTTTTTCGCTCAAATATTGCTTAGGAGGTGCAGCAATTTTTTCGGACGGGTGGTAAATGTAGATAAAAATTTCATTTAAAACAGGCATTTTGTTTAGAAGCTGTTTAAATTTTGTTTTGCGAAGTAATTATAGTGTATTTTTGAGCGAAGCAAGGCGAATTTTGCAAAGATAGCCGGGCAGCTATCTCGAAAAATTCAACGCAGTTGGAGCCAAAAAGACACATAAGAATGAAATTAAATAAATTTTAAACAGTTTCTTAATTTAGCGCATAGTATGTTTGTTTCCGCTGTTCAATTTATATAAGTCCCCTAATATGCCGCTTATTTTAAACAAGGTTACGCAGGGCGGAATGCTTATAGGTCTCTGGGAAACCCTTGAAACGGCTGAAATGTTATTGCAGCGTGTACAGACTGGGGCCGCAGACATGGGCTTTTACGCAAACCTGAAATCGGAACACAGGAAGCTGGAGTGGCTTGCGGTAAGAGCCCTGCTTAAGGAGATATCCGGCTCAATGGGTGTTGCCGCTAAATCAGGCGGCGTTCCCAAAATAATTTATTCGGCAAACGGGCAGCCGCACCTTGAGGGTAGCAGCGCCGGCCTGTCGGTAAGTCATTCGGGGCCTTATGCGGCAATTGCCCTGCATCCTTCCGGAATTCCGGGTATAGATGTGGAGCAGATTCACCCGAGGCTGAATAATATAGCCATGCGCTTTCTTCATGCATCGGAAAAGGACTTTTTAGACCACCGGCTGTTGCTTGAAATGCTGTGCGTTATATGGTGCTGCAAGGAAACACTATATAAGGTTCATTCAGCAGAACGCAGGCTTAATTTCAAAGAAAGCATCATCGTTTCGCCTTTCCGTTTTCAAAGCGAGGGGGTGGTTACATGCCGCACCGTTACCGGGTCGTTTTCGGCGGAGTACCGCTTGAGTTACTCGAAAATAGACAACTATATACTGGTGCACACCTAATTTTGCAGCAGGTTCGGTGAGCAATGTAAAACCCCGTTTGCGCCCCATCATATTTTTTTATTTCTGAACCGGACTCGAGCCTGAAGCAGAACGTCGTGGCATTGCCAAGTGATGGTATTAATTAAAAAATGCCATATCTTTACCGAATTGTTAAATATTAAAATGTCCTTGTATCAACATATAGGCAAGGGGTTGGGCAAGAAGATAGCCCTGCTGATAGACCCCGACAAATTCCGCAATGCGGATATTGCTGCCCTTGCCGAAAAGGCCGGAACAGATTTCCTCTTTATTGGCGGCAGCCTTATTTCCGACGGTAATTTTCATGTCTGTATCGAAGCGCTTAAAAAGGCCAGCCGTCTTCCGCTTGTTATCTTTCCGGGAAACACGGACCAGGTGGATGAAGGTGCAGATGCCATACTTTTTCTTTCGCTTATTTCGGGCCGCAACGCCGAAAACCTTATAGGGAAGCATGTTGCGGCGGCGCCCGCGCTTAAAAAGACCGGGCTGGAGATTATACCTACCGGATATATGCTGGTGGATGGAGGTAAAATAACCTCGGCAATCTATATGAGCAATACCCTGCCCATACCTGCCGACAAACCCGATATAGCCGCAAGCACCGCCATCGCCGGTGAGATGCTCGGGCTCAAAATGATTTACATGGATACCGGAAGCGGGGCGCCAAACCACGTTTCCTGCGAAATGATAAGCGAGGTTAAAAAGAATATATCTATACCGCTGGTGGTGGGAGGCGGAATAAGAACACCCGAAGCTGCAGTAAAAGTGTGCGATGCCGGAGCCGATATGATTGTTCTGGGAACAATTGCTGAAAAATCACCGGAAATGTTTGTTCAAATATCTAACGCCATAAAAACCCAATATGCAAAAAACTAATCAAAATTGAACTTGTAGGGGTCAATATTTGTTATGCCACACCCGAAAAAGAAAATTGCCGCAAGGCAAGTAACAAGCGAACACACAAAAAAATGTACCATCTATGAGGCTTATTGTAATTACTTCCGACACCACCGGAGAAAATGAGCAGTATATCCTGCTCTCCATGCTCAAATCTGGCCTGCCCACCCTGCACATACGCAAGCCCACATACTCCACCCAGCGTTTGCGCAAGTATCTCGACGGCATTCCTTCCGAATACCACAAAAGGATAGTCATTCATACCCATCACCGTATGCTGCTGCATTACGACCTGAAGGGCATTCACCTTACCAAGATGCACAAAAGGAAGGTTTTCAGAAACTGGCTTACCCAAAAACTAATAGCCTGGAAAAAAAGCAAATGTTATACCAAAAGCACCGTTTGCAACAGCATCTCCTCACTTGTGCAGAACTACCATCAGTTCGATTACATGATGCTCACCCCTGTTTTCGGCGAGTCGTCCGAACACAAGCCCGCTTTCAGCATAGGAACGCTTAGCGAGATAGTGAAGAAATATCCGGGAAAGGTGATAGCGCGCGGCGGAACAAATATCGATTCCATTGCGAGGGCGAAGGAGATAGGATTTGAAGGAATAGCCTTTCAAAACTGCATCTGGAAGGATCCCGATCCGCTTGCACAGTTTCAGAATATCATCCAAAAATACAACGAGCTGGGGCTTAAGGTGGAGTAAACCACCCCGTTCAATAACGGACTTTAACGCTGTCAGAAGTTAACCCCGAAGGTGCAGGCTACGCTCGAAAGGGCTACGTTGTTTGTAGCTGCGTTTGCAATGGCGGGATCGTAAAGGAAGTAGCTTTCGTTATACTCCGTAAGCATATAAGCCAGATCCAGAAAGCAACGCCCGAATTTTATGCCCGCGCCTGCCGAAAAACACTGTTTGAGGCTGGCATTGCCCGCACCGGCGGCATAGGGATTTGTAAAATACTGGTAGCCCGCCCTCAAGCTGAAAGGAAACAGCACCAGTTCGGCGCCCACCCGTATGTTGCTCTGGGGCGCATAGGTAGTTATTATGGCCTGATTAACCACATAAAGGTCGGTTGACGGGGCGAATTGAGACAAGGAATAATTCACCCACTCGTAATCGGCGCTTATTATGGCCTGATGGTGGATGATGGCGGCCAGCCCGCCCATGGCCCTCATGGGTGTGGTAAGCGTGTAATTGTAGCTGCCGTTCATGGTAGATCCATTCTGGGTGCCGTAATAGGTACCGGCCCCGGTGGGGAAGTAATTTGTGTTGTTGTAAGTGGCTGTAATCAGACCGGTGTAGTTGTCGGTAAGGTTGAACCAGGTGGGTGTATGCACGGCGGCGCCGGCGCGCAGCCAGTCCGTTATCCTGTAAATAGCGCCGATTTTAAAATTAAAGCCGAAGCCGGTGGTGTTAAGGGTGGTGGTGTAGTTGAAGTTCTGCAAACCATACAGGGTATCGTTGTAATTCGGCGTTTCGGTGTAGCTGTTTATCTGGGAAAAACGTATATCCGCTATGCCGAAGCTGGCTCCTATGTCTAATTTGTCATTGTAGTTTGAGCCTATCGATATGTCGGTTTCGCCCATTGAACCGGAGTTGGAAATAATATCCTGCTGGTTCATTGTCTGTCCATTGTTCAGGAAGGCGTCAACTACGTTCTGATATTGGGTGCCGTTGCTGCCCGGGATGGTATTAATAAGCCCTGTGTATAAGGCCTGCGAAGTGCTGAACGGGTCTAAGTTAGCGCTGTCGGTTCCATTGGCATTGTTGACAAAGGCATCGAGCATAGAATTTTTTGAATTTCCCGAAATGGTGTAGTTTGCATTGAAATCGTTGGTGCGGTTGTACACTATTGCAAAGTTTATGTTCTTCCACAGTGCGCCGTCCTTCCGGTTCCGCCAGGAGCCTACCCACCCTAAATTCTGCACAGCCATAGCGCTTTGCTGGCCAACCATGGAGGTGCCGTTGTACGATGAATTGACGTTTTCCATGGTGAAGCCCGGCGTAAAGCAAAACTGACTTTTGATGAACACTCCCAGGCCTGCCGGGTTAAAGGTGAGGGCTCCCATGTCGCCGCCCACCGCCGTAAAGGCTCCCCCCATTGCCATAAACCTTGCGGTTCCGTCAGTGGAGAGCGAGCTGTACCTGAAGGCATCATCGGGGGTCTGGGCAATGGCATTCAGGGTTGAAAAACAGAACAGCACCGGATAAATAACTCTATGCACGAATCGGGTTTTCATAGCCTATCTGTTTAATTTGGTTCGTTGTGTCGGGTTTATGTTGAAATATATCAGTTAAGTCACTTGTCCTTTTTATCCTTGCGCTTTACCGGCCGGCGCTGCAGATATTATCTGTGACCGCCGCCACCGCCGGAGTGACCACCTCCGCCTCCGCCGCCAAAGGAATGACCGCCACCGCCTCCGCCGCCAAACGAGTGACCGCCACCGCCTCCGCCAAACATTCCTCCTGAACGTGAAGCGCCGGAGCTGTAGCTATGTCCGCCGAATGAACTTCCTCTGTTATAGTTATATGACGGACGGCTGTAGCCGCTACTATTTCCCCTGTTATAGTTGTTGCTATAACCCCTGTTATAACTGTTGCCGTTGCCTCTGCTATAATTATTTTGGAATACCCGCTGCTGGCTGTTGCCTGAACGGTAGCCACCGTAAGCACCTGAATTATACCTCTGGTTATTGCCGTAGCGGGAGTTGATGTTGCCTCCTCTCGAATAATTGTACGCCGACCTGTTGGACAGGTTACCGCCGTTGGAACGGTTGAGTCCCTGATAGCCTGCCCCGTTTCTGTAGCCGCCTGTGTTTCTGTTCACATTAGGCCTGTCGTACGACATGCTTACATGATTGCCAAACGAGGAACCATTGCTTACATGGCTGGCTGCATTTGAAACAAAAGGAACATGCAGGGCATTGTCATTTATACCCCTTGTGGAGGCGGTAAACGAACTTGGACGACTTGCTGCCTGTGCATGAACAGCGCTCTGGTATGCCTGCCCGAAACTTTTTTGCCCGCCTATGGTTCTGCTGTTGTTGCGAATGGGTGAGCCCCCGTTCGATACAAAGTTGCCTTTTGTATGGTTGCCATAGTAGGAGCGCGGGCCGTAGTAATAGTTGTTGCCGGGTTCATAGCTGTTGTAATAGCAGCTGCCGTAGCCGCCACCCCATCCGTAGCCATAGCCACCCCAGCCGCAGCCGTATCCGCCC
>JABEUT010000124.1 GCA_013044305.1 Bacteroidia bacterium | reverse complement strand
GTATAGGTCTTGCCGAAGCCATCTGCGACCTGGTGAGTTCGGGCAGCACCCTTTTCTCCAACGGGCTGAAGGAAGTGGAAACAGTTATGAAGAGCGAAGCGGCGCTTATTGCCAACCCGGGTCTGAACCGGCAGGAACGCGAAATAGTTGATAAGCTTATTTTCCGCATGAGGGCTGCCAAAAAAGCAAGGAAGAACAAATACATCCTGCTCAACGCCCCGCGGAAGAACCTGAACAAAATCATCTCGCTTATTCCCGGTATGAAGAGCCCTACTGTATTGCCCCTGGCCGAAAAAGACTGGTGCAGCGTACATTCCGTAATACATGAAGACGAGTTTTGGGAAGTTATTGAAAAACTCAAAGAATACGGAGCACAAGGTATTCTGGTTGTTCCCATCGAGAAAATGGTCATTTAACGGAATACAAGTAATGATGCAGATTCATAAATACCCCGATCGCGAAAGCTGGACAAAGCTTGTACAGCGCCCCGGAGCGGCCGACTCCGAAAAATTGCGCCTCGTAAAGGAAATTCTGGAACAGGTGAAAAGTAAAGGCGACAAGGCGCTTTTTGAACTGACAAAGAAGCTGGACAAAGTAAGCCTGACTTCGCTTAAAGCAGACCAGAGGACTATTGCCAATGCGGGAAACAAGATTTCGCCTGAACTGAAAAAAGCAATTGCGAGGGCATATACGAACATCTTCCGTTTTCATAATGCCCAGCTTAAAGGGAAACCGGAAAAGATAGAAACCATGCCCGGCGTATTGTGCTGGCGCAAACCGGTGGCCATTGAAAACATTGGTATTTATATCCCCGGCGGCTCGGCTCCGTTGTTTTCAACCGTGCTGATGCTCGGCATCCCCGCCCGTATTGCAGGTTGCAGTAATATAATCGTATGCTCGCCCCCACCCGTGCACCCTGCCATATTATACAGCGCCGCTCTGTGCGGTATAAAAAATATTTTCGGCATTGGAGGTGCGCAGGCTATCGGGGCTATGGCATACGGAACGGATACGGTACCAGGGGTTGACAAAATATTCGGCCCCGGTAATTCCTTTGTTACTGCCGCCAAGCAACTGGTTAATCAAACAGGCACAGCGATAGATATGCCTGCAGGACCCTCGGAGTTGCTGGTAATTGCCGATGGCAGCTCCAATGCCTCCTATGTTGCAGCCGACCTGCTTAGTCAGGCTGAACACGGCCCCGACAGTCAGGTTATGCTGCTCTCCGACAACCACACGCTGGTAAATGATGTGTTGCGTGAAATTGACAGTCAACTGGAAAAGCTTCCGAAGAAAAAGACAGCCCGCGAGGCGCTTGGCAAGAGCCGTGCCCTGGTGTTCAAAAACCTTAGCGATTGCATGGATTTCTCAAACTTCTACGCTCCCGAACATCTTATAATCTGCTGCCGCAACGCACCCGCGCTTGCCGGAAAGGTGGTAAATGCAGGTTCTGTTTTCATAGGGAACTACTCCCCCGAAAGCGCAGGCGATTATGCATCGGGCACCAACCATACCCTCCCTACGTCAGGGTTTGCAAGAACTTACAGCGGTGTGTCGGTCGACAGCTTTGTAAAACACATCACGTTTCAGAAAATTAGCCGCACCGGTCTGCTCAACCTTGCAGACACAATTGTTACCATGGCCGAGGCAGAACAGCTCACGGCGCATGGAAACGCAGTTCGGATAAGAATAAAGAATGATTAAAAATAATAACTCCGGCTTAAAATATTAAAAGGCGACCAACCACTGATATACCATGTTTGACCTGAATAAACTGATTCGTAAAAACATTAAAGAGCTCACTCCCTACTCTTCGGCACGCGACGATTTTAAAGGGAAGGCCGGCATATTTCTTGATGCCAACGAAAACTCCCTTGGATCTGCCGTACCCGCACAAAAACTGAATAGGTATCCCGACCCGTTGCAATCGGAAGTGAAAAAAAAGATAGGAAAACTGAAAGGCCTGCACCCCGAAAATATTTTTATCGGCAATGGCAGCGATGAGGCAATAGATATACTGATACGCACATTCTGCAACCCCGCAAAAGACTCCATACTTATTATGCCTCCCACTTACGGCATGTACGAAGTAGCTGCCCAAATCAACGATACAGGAGTGGTAAAGGTGAACCTTAAAACCGGTTTTAAGCTTAATTATAAAGAAATACGCAGGGCGGCAAATAAGCATGTAAAACTTATTTTTGTTTGCAGCCCCAACAACCCAACGGGAACCATAACCAAATTATCCGATATTGAAGCCCTGTTGAAAATGTTTCCGGGAATAGTGGTAGTGGATGAAGCCTATATTGATTTTGCAGACTCACCGTCGGCTCTTATGCTGCTCAACAGGTATCCAAACCTGGCGGTGCTTCAAACATTCTCCAAGGCATGGGGACTGGCCGGCTTACGGGTGGGCATGGCTTTTGCAAGCCCTGCAATAGTGAACACCATGAACAAAATAAAAGCGCCCTACAACGTAGGCGAACTTCCGCAGCGAATTATTTTGCAGGCTTTACACAACAGCAACAAGGTACAAAGCATGGTTGCAAAAATAAAATCGGAGCGCGCCCTGCTTGTAAAGGAATTATCGCGCCTGCCTCTGATAAAAGAAATTATACCATCTGAAGCCAATTTTCTTTTGGTGAAAACCGAACACCCCGCCAGTTTATACAACTACTTGTCGGAGGCAGGGGTAGTGGTGCGT
>JABEUT010000123.1 GCA_013044305.1 Bacteroidia bacterium | reverse complement strand
TATTTCCTCTGGCCCCATGACGATTGATTTTGTGCATCTTCGGTAAACTATAGGCGCTTTATACGCTATGGTTACATAGTTTAGTTTAACTTCTTCCATAATCTGCTTTGGGAGATAAAGATAGCAATTCACCTATTAAGCTTAGTAACGGGGAGCGCTATATACAGTTTATCACTAACTTTGTCTTATGCTTAAGTTGTCGGTTGCCATAATTACCCTTAACGAAGAAAAGAACATTGGCAGGTGCATTGATTCGGTACAGGGTATTGCCGACGAGGTGGTGGTGGTAGATTCCTTTTCCACCGACGGCACTGCCGAAATATGCCGCAGCAAAGGCGCAACATTCATACAGCGCAGGTTCGAAGGGCACATTGAACAGAAAAACTACGTGCTTACCCAAACCACCTATCCGTTTGTTTTGTCGCTCGATGCCGACGAGGCGCTCGACGAAACACTGAAGAAAAGCATACTTGCCGTAAAAAATGAACGGCTTTACGACGGCTATGAAATGAACCGCCTGACAAACTATTGCGGCAAATGGATAAGGCATTGCGGCTGGTATCCAGACAGGAAACTGCGTTTGTTCGATAAAAACAAAGGCGCCTGGGGCGGCATGAACCCTCATGATAAATTTGAGATGCACGGAGCAAAGGTTGGCAGGCTGAAAGGCGACATATTGCACTACAGCTATTATACCAGAGAAGATCACCTGAAACAGATTGAGTATTTTACCACCATACTTGCCAAGGCTATGTTTGATAAGGGTCGTAAGGCTCCCTTGTGGAGGCTGTGCTGCAGCCCCGCTTTCAAGTTCATAAAGGATTATTTTTTCAGGCTGGGTTTTTTAGACGGGGGTGCAGGCTTGCAGATTTGCGCACTTTCGGCTAAGGCTACATTTATAAAATACAATAAGTTAAGGGTGTTAATCAAGGGGCAGGTGCACAAATAAGCCGGCAGTTATGGCTCCCTGTGCTTTATCACATTATTCCGTTTTTCAATATATTCCACCCTCGGCCAATGCTCCTTTTTCCTGGGCAAAACCATTTTACGGTTGCACAGGTTGCCTATCATCATCTTGTCACATTCCGTTTGCCTGCGCGGCATTCCTGCTTCATACCTTACGCTTATCGAAAAATCGTTGTTTATACGTATCAGGTGCGAATCGAACAGTTTATGATGGGTGGCACACAGAAGAATGCCGTTCCGCACATCAAGCTTCTCGTCGCTTTTCGAAACTGACCAGGCTACAATATGCGATGCTTCTAGCGCATGTTCAACACTAAAGCCGCACAGGGCACATCTGGAGCCATACACATCTATAAGGGCTTTTCGGAAAAGAGGCTGTGCCTTGCCCCTCACCTTCACCCTGGCATACATTTCCTTTGAACGCTCCGGGTTGGCCACCAATGTTTTTATTATTTCGGTGTCGGTAAAAATCTTTTTCTTCGAATCAAAGGGGTTTACAGTTTGATACCAGTCGAACCGGCAAACCTGCCTGAAGGCTCTATCTGTTTTCTCCTTCTCCCACCCGTTGTATGTCTTCAATAATTTGCCTGAAGGGCTTACGGCAATTATGGTAAGCGGCGGAAGGTTGTTGCAGAGGCAATGTTCATTTATTCTTTCGAGGGCAAGCATAATGTGCTTGTAACCGGCCTTTGTTTTTTCAGACAAGTCAGCAAGGCCGATGTTCCTGCCTTCTTTTGCCGCGCCGCACAAAAGCTTCCATACCTTAAATGCAGCCAGCTCCCCAATGCCTTTTTCATCAGCCTTCACCTGTTTCAGCGCTTTCCGCAGGTTTGCATTCATTTTCCATACAGGTGCTGCATCCATGCTTTCGCCCGAAGGAGCAATGTAATCGCCTATTAACTGAAAATGCGCCGGGCAGGCTTCTCCGCCTTCATCGGCTATGCCTAAAGGTACCGACAGGTTATCTGCAATTACCTTACCTATATATCCTATTTTGCTGTGCGCCGCCTGAACGTTGGTTTTAAGAGCTTCAGCCAGTTGAGCAGCGGTAACTTTGCCGTCGGGCAAATCCTTCATGGTTTGAAGCACATTGAACAGTTTCTCCGAAAGCGATTCCTTTATTGCCCTGCGGTATTGTGCAGCCGTTATCTCCATATTCCGCAATTTTGAAATTAGATTTACGCCCGTTTATGGCAAAGATATAAAAATAATATCCGTTTTCCTTAAGCCCGTTCCGGAAAGATATCCGGCTGTGCGGAGGTATTAAAGTCTGTTGCTAAGATACCGGCCTTAAGGCAATACAGGAATGGCCGGCAGGGGAGCGCCACCCCTTCAAATGCTTATATGGGGGATATAACAATGGTGTATGCCAGCCATATCAGCGGCAATTTATTTTATATTTGTATCCTATCAATTTCAATCTCATCATGAAAAATGCCGGGAACGGTTGCCTGACTGTTCGTTTCCTCATAGCCTCAATGCTCCTGTACTTTGCTGCATGCAAACCTTCCAGCGAGAAGACAGCCCAGGAATTAATTGGGCAAAACGTAGGCGCCGGCAGCGGCGATTCTGCCGAAATACATAGCCGGACAAAGAAAATGCGGAGCGTTTTTTACACCATGCCCTCGGCGCTTGAAGTTACACAGTTGCTCAAGGAGTCGGGTGCCAAATATTCGGTAAACTACCCGAGCGACCCACAAAACCTCGACAAATACACCAGCACCAAAGGGCAGGCCATTAATCTGGGCATATACGCCTCCGACCTGTCATACGCAGGTATTTACAACCAGAAGGAAGATGCCATGCTTTACCTGAAATGCGCAGGTAAGTTGTCGGCTGAACTCGGAATACCGGACGCCTTCGACAAGGGAACCATAGCGCGCATAGAATCCAACATGGGTAACGAAGATTCCCTGCTCGACATTATAACAACGGCTTACTGGAATACCGATTCCTACCTGAAGAACAACGACCGCCAGCAGGTATCGGCGCTGATTGTGGCAGGAGGATGGGTGGAAGGCCTGTTTATAGCCATACAGATGGCTAATCATTCCAACAATAATCAGGCTCTGATAAACCGCGTGGCGGAACAGAAACTGTCGCTGGACAACCTGGTGGGCCTTATAAGCACCTATCCGGCCGACGAGGCGCTGAAGAGCACGCTCGCACAACTTAAAAAGATACAGGATGCCTACGCCGGCGTTACCATCGAGGAATCGAAGACCGAAGTATCGACCGACGGAGCAACCAATACCACCACCATTAAAGGGAATGAAACGGTGAGGCTGACGCCTGAACAGATGAAAAACCTGACCGCCGTTACGGATTCGGTCAGAACGCACTTTACCCTTATATACTGATAATGAAAAGACTGGCTCTTATATTTTTTATCTTAGGATGCGTAAGGGCATACGGCCAGTGCGACCAGTTTGTGCAGCAGGAATGTTCCCCTTTGCTGGGCACCTACAACAGCGAGGGCAAAAGGAATATAGCGGTATTGCTGCCGGGTGATACGGCCCAGTTGGGCGTAACCTTTTACAAAACCCACAGCTACAGAATAGTGGTATGCGCCGAGCAGGCGCTGGGCAAGGTGGAATTCAGGCTGTTGGATAACCTGGGTAAGGTGCTGTTCGACAGCAAGCAACACAACTATCCGAAATACTGGGACTTTAAAACCCAGCTCACCCAAAACCTGCTTATACAGCTTATCGTACCCTCGGTGCCGCCCAATCAGGTGGCGCAAACCGGCTGCGTAGCTGTTTTGCTAGGGTTTAAAAAAGCGGGCGGCCAATAACTGTTGCCGCTCAACCTATAATTCGCGGTTCATAAGCTGCTCCGTCAATTCTGCCAGTATCTTTATTTCAGGCGACTTTAATGTTCTTATCGCTTTTCGCGCTTCCTTCCTGTATAGTTCCATTTGCCTGCGTGCGTATTGCAGCACGTCCAGCTCTTCGTATAGCTTTTTTACCTTTTGCACTTTTTCGGTATCGGGCAGCGAGTTGTTCTGCAGCAATGCTTCAAGCTCGCGGCGCTTGCTTCCTTTGGCAAGTTCGAGGGCTTTAAGCAGGAGGAATGTTTTTTTGTTTCTTACAATATCGCCGCCCGTTTGCTTGCCTACCTTTTGCTGTTTGCCGAATACGTCGAGCACGTCATCCTGCAACTGAAACAGCATGCCTGTATTTTCTCCGAATATGCCCATTTTCTTAACGTTTGCGGCAGAGGCCTTGCCCAGCATGGCTCCTAATTTAAGGGAGGCTGAAAAAAGGGCCGCCGTCTTCAGTCGTATCATCCGCAGATAGTCTTCGGCCGGTAAATTTTTGCGTGTTTCAAAGTTCATATCAAGCTGCTGCCCTTCGCATACCTTCAGCGCCGTTTGTGTAAACAGGTTCAGCGCCGCCTCTCTGTATGGCGGCTTTGTTTTCGACATGTATTCGAAGGCTTTAATCATAAGGGCGTCGCCGCTTAAGATTGCTATATTGGCGTTCCATTTTACGTGTACGCTTGGTTTGTTTCGCCGCAGCAGGGCATGGTCCATAATGTCGTCGTGCATAAGCGTAAAATTATGGAAAAGCTCTATGGCGAGGGCGGCGGGCAGTGCATCTTTCAGGTTTCCGCCAAAGGCCTTGCAGGCTAACAGCAGCATTACGGGGCGTATCTTTTTACCTTCCATGGATGCCATATACTTCATCGGTTCGTAAAGTTCCGGCAGTAAGGGATCCAGATCTCTGCAAAATTTCTCAATCTCCTTTTTTACAAGTGCGGGGTATAGCGAAGGCAGTTCCAAGAAGCAAGAAATTAAAATTAGTAATCAGTTAAGGACCGGTTACGCGCTCCGTTACAGAATATAGCGCGTGTCGTTCAGAATTTTTTTAATTCCCGCCTCAAGGGTTACGGGCTTGCGCATCAGCAGCTTTTTCATGCGTGCAAGGTCGGGTTTTCTTCTGGTCATGTCGCCTTCCTTAAGGGGCGGGTGGTGCACTATTTTCGATTTTGACCCTGTTATTTTGATGATGGTTTTGGCAAGGTCCATTATGGTTATTTCATCGGCTCCGCCCACATTTACAACGTCGTTGGTAAACCGGTTGTTGTTGAAGGCCGTGAGGCAGGCATCCACGGTATCGTCAATATAACAGAAGGTGCGGGTTTGTTTTCCGTCGCCATAAATTTCAATAGGCTGGTTTTTCAGCGCCCTTGCAATGAACCGCGACACCACAAAGTCTTTCGACTGCTTAGGTCCGAAGGTATTGAAGAACCGGAAAATGGTGTATTCAAGGCCATATTCCAGATGAAAGGCCTTAAGAAAAGCCTCGCTTGCATTTTTAACAATGGCGTAGGGCAGCCTTGAGTTGAGCGGGGTAACCTCTTCGTGCTGCGGAAAATGCACCGATTCGCCGTACACCTCCGATGAGGAGGCAAAATAGATTCTTTTTACGCCCGTATTTTTGGAAAAGTAGAGCAGGTGCTGTATGCCCGATAGGTCGTTCAGCACCTTAACGGGGTTGTGCAGCGTGCGCTGTACCCCTACCACGGCGGCATAGTGGAATACATAATCGAACGATTGTGAGAACATGACCCCTGCCAGGTCGCGCCAGTTGTTCACATCGCACTTAATGAACCGTATATTGCCGTAGCGCGAATCCGGAACCTTATCCATGCTGCCTGTGGAAAGGTCGTCGAGGATTACAATATTGTTGTTCTCTTCGCGGGCGAGTTTTTCGGCAAGCGAGGCGCCTATAAATCCCGCTCCGCCGGTAATGAGTATTCGAGGCATATTTTAAATTATATGGTTTTTATGTTTTTCCTGCGTTCGCAATATGCGGAAACAAATATACTTACTTCGAACAGCAAATATAATGGTATAGAGACAAATATCTGTGAAGCCACATCGGGCGGCGCTATCAGCGCCGCCACAATTAGTACTGCAACAATGGAGTGTTTGCGGTATTTTTTAAGAAACGACGATGAGATAAGTCCTATGGAGGTGAGAAGGTAGGTAACCACCGGCAGTTCGAATATTACGCCCATCCACAGCACAAGGGAGGTAACGGTGGATATATAAGAATTTATATTCAGCAGGTTGTCTATATGCGTACTGCTCATCTGAAAATCGTTGAGGAAGTTTACCGTCCAGGGTACAATAATATAGTACCCGAAAGCGGCGCCGATGAGAAAAAGGATGCTTGCCGCATAAACAAATCCGCGTACAGGTTTCATTTCATTGGGCTTTAGCGCAGGGCCTACAAACCTCCATAATTCCCACAAAATATAGGGTATGGTAATAATAAGCCCTGCCACTATGGTTCCCCACATATACATGGTTAGCTGACCCCATATCTGGGTGTTTACCAGCTTAAACTGTACCTTGCTTTCCATGCATAACATATTGCCCAGATGAAGGAGCTGCGACAGCCTGCACAGCACACGGTAGGTTATAAAGTTGGGGTGGGTGGGTCCGAACAGGACGGTATCGAAAATAAAATTATTGAAAAAGAACAGTGCCGAGGTAACCGCGGCAAGCACCAGCACCGAACGAAGTATATGCCAGCGCAGCGCCTCGAGGTGATCAAGAAAGGACATGGGCTCCTTCTTACCAAAAATATTCTTTAGCCCGCCTGCCATAATTTAAAATACATTTATCCGGCAAAAGTCGCTGTTTCCGTTGAACAAAAGAACAAAAAAAACAATTTCCATCAATGATGCCCTTGCAAGAGCCAGGAAATACTGTGCCCTGAATGAGCGCACAAGGGAAATGGTTAGCCGCAAGTTGCAGGAGTACGGGGTATTGGAGGGCGATATTCAGACATTGCTCGAAAAGCTTACCGCCGAAGGGTTCCTCAATGAACGGCGTTTTGCAAAGGCCTTTGCGGGAGGCAAGTTCAGGATGAAGAAATGGGGGCGCAACCGAATTAAAACCGAGATGATGAAAAAAGGACTCCCTAAGGATCTTGTATCGCTGGGCTTGGCGGAGTTGAATGAACTGGACTATACCAAAACGCTCGATACCCTGCTGGCGAAAAAGAAAGAAGCATTGAAACGTAAAGGGCTGGGAAAGATGCAGATGCTTGCCTCCCTGCTGCGCTATGCCCTGCAAAAGGGCTTTGAGCAGAATGTGGCGATGGACAGGATAAGGAAACTCGGTTTTGATGAGCCGGAGTAATAAATAATATCAGTTTTAATCAGTAAGCACTGTTTTTTTCTGTCGCCAAATTGGCTTTATTTCTTTAACAATAAGAATATCGGCTTAAAAATATATTTCATACAGATTATCAATCCCATGGCTGAATTGGCGCCGGCAGGTTTTATTGTATCCTATTGTAACCAATATGATGCCCAGTTTTTGGGTTAAAATAATCCGAAAGCTATAACATACATGAATTTCGCCTGCCCGGAGAACCCTCATTTCTGAATGGGGATATATACACATCCATCACATTTATAACAATGGCATTCAGGACTTAATTGTTTTATTATTTTCACATTGTTGCCGATAAACATTGTAAATTTGTGCAAAGTTCAGCCTGCAATACCGGCTGTCTTTATCATTCAGGCGCCTTGCATCATTCACCGTTTACCAATTACATACTTTATGCAATATCATAAGAATATACTTGAGACGATAGGGAACACTCCCCTAGTAGAAATTAACAGCATAGCGCGTGAAATACCCGCTCTGGTACTCGCCAAACTGGAAACCTTTAACCCCGGCAACAGCATAAAAGACCGCATGGCGCTTAAAATGATTGAAGACGCCGAAAAACAGGGTAAGCTTAAACCCGGATATACCATTATAGAAGGCACTTCCGGTAACACAGGCATGGGACTTGCCCTTGCGGCGGTTATCAAGGGCTATAAGTGCATCTTTACCACCACCGATAAGCAAAGCAAAGAAAAATTTGACGCCCTCCGCGCTTTCGGCGCCGAAGTCATCGTGTGCCCGACCAATGTGGAGCCGGAAGATCCCCGCTCTTATTACTCGGTTTCCACACGGCTTGAAGCCGAAACACCGCGCTCGTGGAAGGCAAACCAGTACGACAACCTATCAAACTCCGAAGCCCATTACAGGCAAACCGGTCCGGAGATATGGAAGCAGACCGAAGGCAAAATAACCCATTTTATTTGCGGCGTGGGCACAGGAGGCACCATCTGCGGCGTGGGGAAATTTTTAAAAGAAATGAATAAAAACATACAGATACTCGGCATAGATACCTACGGCTCGGTATTCAAAAAGTATAAGGAAACGGGGATATTCGACAAAAAAGAAATATACCCTTACATTACCGAAGGAATAGGTGAAGACTTTTTACCGAAGAACGTTGACTTTAAGGTGATAGACCATTTTGAAAAAGTAACCGATAAGGATGCCGCGGTAATGACCCGACGCATAGTGCGCGAAGAAGCCATTTTTGCAGGCAACTCATCGGGCGCGGTAATGGCGGGGCTGCTCCAGATGAAGAACAGGTTTAAAAAAGATGATGTGGTGGTGGTTATCTTCCACGACCACGGCACACGGTATCTGGGCAAAATGTTCAACGACGACTGGATGAGGGACCGCGGTTTTCTTACCGAAGAAAAGATTACCGCCATTAAGCTGATAGAAAGGCACAGAAACAAACCTCTGGTAACCGTAAAAGAAAGCGACACCATTCATGAAGCTGTAAGCAAAATGCGGAAATACAACATCTCGCAAATGCCTGTTACCGGCGGAACAGAGGATAGCTTTACAGGCTCGCTAAATGATACCGAACTATTTATGAAGCTGCTCGAAAACCCCAAATTGCGCGATGAGAAAGTAATGCAGGTGGTGCAGGCGCCGTTCCCCTTTGTAAGCCCCGAAGCAGCGGTAGAAGAAGTATCGCAGCTGATAACCCCCGACAACCATGCAGTACTCGTTAAGGATGCCCTGGGCGAAACACATATTATTACGCGGCAGGATATTGTGGAGGCCCTGTGCTGATAAATGATAAGGAACAACAGGCTGCCTTGCAGCATTGTATTATGGCGGCCTGGAGCCGTACGCTGTGCGAAAACTATTAATACGAATGAATTGTAAGGCTGTTTTCTTTGAATAGGCAATGGTAAAAAAGCGGTTTCTTACAGGCTTGGGGCTATTTGCTGTATTTATTTACCTGCTGGTGGAAGCGCGTACACCCGGCGATTTTTCAATTTACAGGCAGGCTTCAGCCGACCTCTTTGCCGGTAAAAATATTTATACCAGCCTCTATAACCAGTGGTATCACTACTATTATTCGGTATTTTTTGCCATATTGCTGTACCCCGCACAGTATATTTCATTGTTTGCAGCCCAGTTCATCTGGCTCCTGCTGAATGTCTGGTTCATCTTCCGTATGGTAAAAATTATTGCAGCATACCTTAGTACGGATTCATTTAATAAACAGAAGCGCTTATTGTTTCTCATATTAAGTATTGTTTTTGCACTGCGCTTCCTGCACGACAATATCCATTTGAAACAGATGACCATATGTATCCTCTACCTGTCGCTCGAAGGCATGAACTTCATAGGTACCGGAAGAAAAATAACGGGAGCACTGCTGATAGCCCTTGCCATCAACATTAAATTATTGCCTCTTGTATTGCTGCCGTACCTGCTTTACCGCCGCGAATTGAAAGCCTTCGCCTTCATCATTCTGTTTTATGCTGCCATGATGCTTCTGCCTGTCTTTGTCATAGGCTTCCGGCACAACAACGAATTGCTGGGGAGCTGGCTCTCACTGATGAACCCCATGGCTGCTCATAATATACTTGATGTGGACGAACGCAGCTTCCACAGCCTGTCCACGCTGCTTGCCACCCTGCTGGTAAAAAACGTGCCCGACCACTATGCCTTGCCCATACGCAGGAATATTGCGGATATAAGCATTGCACATCTTAGTCTGATACTGAATATTACACGCCTTATCCTCATTGCATTTTCACTTTGGTTCATACGCACAAGACCATTTGCTGCCGCACCCGGCAAAATTCATGTTTTCAGGGAAGTAAGCTACCTGCTGTTGCTGGTACCCCTCATCTTTCCGCACCAGCAGCAATATGCGTTCCTATTTGTCATGCCCGCCGTATGTTTTATATTTTACTTTCTCATATCGGGTTACGGTATCATACCCCGTTTAAAATTCAGGCTGATGGCTGCGGGGTGCATTATCTCATACCTTGCATGTAATCTGTCGCTGCTACTGGGCGAATACAATAATTATTACGATCATTTTAAGATACTTACCTACGGCGCACTGCTCCTCATACCCCTGCTTTCTGCAACTGTAAAAGGCACGGGGATTGAAAGCAGATTTGCAAACCGGTTATGAAATATAAACCTTGCATTCCCTTATGAGCGAAAAGGTGTTTTATGATCAGATGAGCAACAGGATAAGAATCCGCAAGCCTGTAAAGCGCATCGTTTCCATCGTGCCTTCGCAAACCGAGCTTCTGCATTACCTCGGCTTAAATGAAGCGGTGGTGGGCATTACCAAGTTCTGTGTTCATCCCGAAGAATGGCATCGTTCCAAGGTGCGCGTAGGAGGAACCAAAAAGCTTGATATGGAAAAGATAGCGCGGCTTAACCCCGACCTTATCATAGGCAACAAGGAAGAGAACACACGCGAACAGGTAGAAGAACTTATGCAAAACTACACGGTATGGATGAGCGACATACACAACTTAAACGACACCCTGGAGATGATTGCAGGCGTGGGTGCAGTTCTCGGAAAGGAAAAGCAAGCCAACAGACTTATAACACAAATTAAAGGAAACTTTGGTTTATTACAAGCCTGCACGGGCGCACAGAAGCGGGCTGCCTACTTTATCTGGCAAAATCCGTATATGACTGTTGGAAAGGAAACGTTTATCCATGACATGATGAACCGATGCGGTTTCGAAAATGTATTTGCCGGTATGCCTGGTCGCTACCCTGTTGTAGCCCCGGCGCAAATCATAATGGCAAGGCCTGAACTGATACTGCTCTCGTCGGAACCCTACCCTTTTGCTCAAAAGCATATTGCCGGCTTCCGCGAGCTCTGCCCTCATTCTCAAATTATGCTTGTTGACGGGGAGTATTTTTCGTGGTATGGTTCCAGACTTGCCGAGGCTCCCAAATACCTGAATAAAGTGATAAAAGAGGTGGGGAAAATTACAGGATGAAGAAGTGTAGGTTACTACAAGTATAGTTGAAAAAGTGAAATGCCCGTCTTAATGGGCTTGCGGGCTACATATTGTAGCGAGGGAGGGAGTTGAACCCTCGACCTCCGGGTTATGAATCCGACGCTCTTACCAACTGAGCTACCTCGCCATATAAAAACCCCATTTTTCGAAAATGGTGTGCAAATGTAATATTAATAAGCGCTATATTTTGTTAAGCGCTATTAAAAAAAGTGCATTGCTATCGGAATTTTTATATTATTGCCGTACTTATTTACAGATTGCTGATGAAAAAAGCAAAAAAAATAGCTGTCATAAAGCCAAAAAAGGCGGCTCCGGTAAAGGCAAAAGGCAATAAACGGCCAATAGCCAAAGGAGCCGGAAAGCCCTTGAAGGCAAAGTCCGGACCTGCAAAGGCTGCACCCGTGAAAAAAGCTCCGACACATTCCAAAAATGTAAAACTGAAAACCGCACCCCCTGTTAAGGCAGCTTTGAAACCCGCACCCATGCCTGTAAAAGCTGCGCCCGAAATAAAGGCTCCGATTCATTCCAAAAATGTAAAATTGAAAATTGATCTTGCCTTAAAATCTGGACTGAAACCATTGCCTAAGCCCCTGCCATCGGAAGTAAAAGAGGAAAAAAAGCCCAAAGAACTATATACCATTGAATATCTGGTGGGTTCAAGCCCCGATATCCTGTTTGAGTTTATTTCTACGGCTGCCGGCCTGGAAAAGTGGTTTGCAAGAAAGGTAAACGTTCAGGAAAACGTATATACCTTTATATGGGATAAGGACGAACAGGAACAGGCAAGGCTTATTGCCATCAAAGACAGGGAGTTTGCCAGATTCCACTGGCTTGGGAAGAATGAAAAACGCTATTTCGAATTCCGCATACAAATAGACGACCTTACTGGGGAAGTCGGGCTGATAGTCAGCGACTTTGCCGATAACAAGAACGAACTGGAATCAGCTCGCAGGGAGTGGGATTTGCAAATACATAATTTGCAACATGCCCTGGGCTCTCCCTGATGGGATGAACCATGCCTAAGGACGTCGCCCTGCCTCCATCAAACATAACTGATAATTGTGCTTCCTTAGCAGATACCGACTATTTTAAATGACGTTAACGCAAACCATAAAGGTCAATTCGGCATTTTTTGTGCCTTATTCCCTCTTCCTGCTTGCAGGCGGTGCGGTTTTGGCGCTTTTCGGCAAAACGGATATACACTTGTTTATCAATATACATCATGCCATCCTGTTCGATTATTTTTTCAGGTACTGGACGCTTATTGGTCTCGGGTGGCTAATATTCCCTGTGGTATTCGGGCTCTCGTTCATCCGTTTACGTTATGTGATTATAGCCGTTGCCGCCTTTATTATTTCAGCCGCAATTAACGATACCATCAAGCAAATTGTGGACGCCCCCCGTCCTGCCGAATATTTTGGCGAATTGCACCGCTCCCTCTACCTGATACCCGGTGTAACGGTATACCATTGGGACAGTTTCCCTTCCGGACACAGCACCACTGCCTTCTGCCTCTTTTGCATGGCCGCCCTCGTAGCCCGCAGCAATTTGTGGAAAGCAACGTGGTTTATGGTTGCATTGCTGGTTGCTTATTCGCGCATGTACCTGTCCGAACACTTCCTTATAGATGTTTACACAGGTTCAATAGTGGGGGTATTGTCAACCGTAATTTGCTACAATTTGGCTATGAATATGCATTGGCTTGATAAGTTTCCGGCAATGGATAAACCGTTGTTCAGGTTATAAGTTTTTTCCCGTTTATGTCCGAATCACTTACTGTAACAGGAAATTCAAGAGAGGAAAGATACCGGTCGCTCCTGCCCCAGATTACGGCCCTTTCAGAGGATAAGGCCGGTAAATGGGCCATATTGGGCAACATTATGTCGGCGCTAAAATATGGCATGAACTTTTTTTGGGCAGGCCTTTATTTGGTTAATAATGAAAATTTGGTGTTAGGTCCCTTTCAGGGTACCGTTGCCTGCACGCATATAGGATTCGGCAAAGGTGTATGCGGGCTGGCCTGGAAGAACAGAAAAACCATTATAGTTGATGATGTGTCGCGGTTCGACGGGCATATTGCATGCAGCAGCGAGACTAAATCGGAGATAGTGGTTCCTGTTTTTGGTAAAGACGGAGAGGTGATCATGGTGCTTGATATAGACAGCGAACACCTCTTTCACTTCGGCAAAACAGATGAAGTATATTTGGAGAAGGTAGCAAAAATAATTGAAAAGACGGCAACAGTAGGCTAAAAGAATGGAAGGATACAGCAAAGAGAAGATAAATATATCATGTAACCTCCATCCGTTTTTACGGATACCGGCGGTCATCACTCTTTCAATCTTACTGAACGGATGCGCACAGATAGTAAAGCCTACCGGAGGCCCGAAGGATACCACCCCGCCCAAAGCGCTCATATATTCACCCGAAAACAAGAGCACTCACTTTAACTCCACAAAAATTGTTATCACTTTCAATAAATACATTCAATTAAAAAATATTGATGCACAGCTTGTAATATCGCCCCCGCTGAAGTATTTTCCTAAGGTAACGGTAGCCGGAGGCAAGTCGTTGGTCATTGCCATCAAGGACACTCTGCACGACACCACCACCTATACGTTTAACTTTGGCAATTCCATTGCCGATATCACCGAAGGCAACATTGTACACAATTTCCGTTATGTATTCTCCACAGGCAGTTATATTGATTCATTAAGCCTGTCCGGCAATATAACCGATGCCCTTACCCAAACTCCCATGAAGGATGGCATAGTGATGCTCTATACAAGCAGCAACGATTCAGCTCCGTATAAGGAACTACCCTATTACTATGCACGTTCCGACGACAAAGGAAGGTTTGCCATAGAAAACATTAAAGCCGGTAAATACAGGGCTGTCGCACTTTCGAAAACCGGTACCGACTACTTCTACCATCCTTATACCGAAGAAATAGGCTTTGCCGATAAGCCGCTTGAAATACACCGGAATGACACCACGAATATTGAGCTATTTACCGAAGTTGATCCAAAGTTAAGGATATTGAAAACTAAAGCCCAGGAGCCGAATAAGATACTGATAGCCTTCAACACCTCCGCCGACAGCCTTTCCGTAAGGCCGCTGAACCTGCCCTCCGATACAATCTTATATTCACATTTGCAATACTCCGTTACTGGCGATTCGGCTTATTACTGGTTATATGTGCCCAGGCTCGATTCTTTAAAATTTACCGTATTAAGGAATAAAAAGATTGTGGATACCGCAAGCATTTCCACCTTCCCGGCAAAGCACTTTCAAAAAGCAGGGGCAAAAAGGGAGGCATTAAGGCTTAGTTTGAATGTACGCGACAATCAACAGGACTACGATTATCATTTGCCGCTGAATATTCAATCGCCATATCCCATTGCAAAGTTGAAGCTGCAAAATATAATAATCACCCGGCGCAAGGACACGCTACATTTTACGGCCGATACCCTGTCTATGCCATTTGCAGTTTCGCTCCATGCGGCATTGCAGGCAGATTCTGCGTATCAGCTTTTGATAAGGCCCGGCGCTTTTACCGATTATTCGGGTAAGGTAAACGATACGGTCAAAGCAAGGTTCGCCACAGATAAACCCACCTATTTCGGTTCACTGAAACTTACGGTAAAGGTAATCCGCAAAATACCGTTCATCATACAGCTGCTCGATGAACACGGCAATGTGCTTAGGAAGGACTATATCAGAGATTCCACCGCCGCATCGCCTTCGGGAGGCAAAGGAATTGTCATCAGCTATGAGGCCATACCGCCTGCCAATTACCGTATCAGGGCCATAGAGGATGAAGACGCCACAGGCAAGTGGAGAACGGGTAATTACCTGAAGCACATTCCGCCGGCAAAGGTTTACTATTTCCCCCAGCCGGTAACCATACGCTCCGATTGGGATATTACCCAGGATTGGCTGGTGCAGTAAGCCTTGTTACAGAGCCCTGCCTGCCGCAAGGCATTAAATATGCCTAAGCTTTTCCTTATGCTTTTTCACCTGTATCCGCAGGGCATTGGCGCTTTCGCTCACCGCTTCTTCAAAAGTGCGGCAGGTGCTTTTGGCAAACAGGTCCTTTTTGTTTGTCAGCAGCTTTATCTCCGCCACTTTGTTGTTTTCGTCTTTGGAGTTTTCAAGTTTCAGAAAAACCTCCCCTCCGGTTATGCCGTCGAAGTAGTGCTCCAGTTTGTCCATTTTTTCGCGGATGTAGTCGAGCAGCTTTTTATCTGCATCGAAATGTATGGATTGAATTTTGAGTTGCATAGTGAAGTGTGTATTAGATGTTGATTTAGCCTCTTGGATGTGCCTGTTTATAAACGCGCTTTATCTTCTCGAGCGAATTGTGGGTATATATCTGGGTGGCGGAAAGGTTGGAATGGCCGAGCACTTCCTTTATGGCGTTAATGTCGGCGCCATTATCCAGTATGTGGGTGGCAAAGGTGTGGCGCAATACATGAGGACTTTTCTTTTTCAGGGTGGTAACCATTCCCAG
>JABEUT010000011.1 GCA_013044305.1 Bacteroidia bacterium | reverse complement strand
TATTGCATATTGCTTGGAATACCAGTATGGTACATCATAGGGATACTGGTAACTTTTTCTACCGAATTTGCCCAAAAGGAACTGCACATCAGTGGCCCCATTTCGGCGCAAAAGGCAGTTATGCTTCATTATATTGCCGCGGCGGCCGGCAGCTTTATCTGGAGCCTTGCCGCGCAGTGGCTGCATTCGCGGAAAAAAGCGCTGTGGATAGCTCTCGGTATAATCATAGCGGGCACGGCTGCTTTTTTCTTTTCATCCGGCGCAAGTCCTTTTGTGTTCTATTCCATCATCATGCTGCTTGGGCTGGGACAGGGCTACTGGATAATATTTGCAACCGTGGCAGCGGAGCAGTTCGGCACCAACCTGCGGGCTACGGTAGCCACCACTGCGCCCAACTTTGTTAGGGGTTCATTAACCCTTACCGCTCTGTTGTTCGAATACCTGTCAAAAAATCTGAATATGGGTATATGGCGGGGCGGGCTCATTACGGGCTCCATCTGCATAGGACTTGCCGTTTTTGCCCTCTATAAATTGCAGGAAACATACGGCAAAGATTTAGACTATCTGGAATAAAAGCCGTTGCCTTTTGGCATGGATTGCCGTAAATAATTTTTCTGGCCGTTTATTCAACTGCCCAATATCTGTTCCGTATGCTTTTTCGTTTCCACCTCCTTTATTATTTCCTTAATAATTCCCTTTTCGTCGATGATGAAGGTGGTACGCATTATGCCCATATACTTCTTGCCTAAGAACTTTTTTTCGCCCCAAACGCCATAGCTGTTTATTATCTCCTTATTGGTGTCGGCAAGCAGGCGGAACGGCAGCTTATACTTATCGGCAAACTTGCGGTGGCTCTTTTCGTTATCGGCACTTACCCCGAGCACTTCATAGCCCTGCTTTTGCAGCACGCTGTAGTTGTCGCGCAGGTTGCAGCTTTCGGCGGTACAACCGGGGGTGTCGTCCTTCGGATAAAAGTAAAGGACAACCTTTTTGCCTTTGAAACCTGACAGTGAAACGGTTTTCCCATCCTGATCGGCGGTGGTAAATTCGGGGGCCTTGTCGCCCTCTTTTAGTGTTATCATGGTTTTTGTGGTTTATTGTTTTATGATTCCGGAGCTATACGTTTGCAGTTGAAGACTATACATCATTTCAGCAGTTTTACATAAAGAACAGGGCGCAAAGTTCGCACGTCAAAAATAAATCAGATTCCGGTATTGTTCGGTCTGGAATATATCAGTTGCATCACAAATATATTGCGCATGGCAAAGGCAGCCTCGCAGTAGCTAAGGTAGTAATTCCATTTGCGGATGAATTTTTCGTCAAACCCCAGTTTCCTCACTTCATTCACTTTTTCATTGAACTGCTTTCTCCACAATTTAAGCGTTTCCACATAGTGCGTTCCCATCTCTTTCAGGCTTATCAGCGTCATATCTCCTGTATGGTTCACGGCTGCATTAAGCGCCGCCACGGAAGGCAGCAGCGAGCCTGGGAAAATGTGCTTCTGAATCCAGTCCACGCTCCTTCTTAGGCTGTCGTAGCGTGAATCGGGGCAGGTTATAACCTGCAGGGCGAGTATGCCGTCGGGCTTCAGCAATTCGTGGCATTTCTTAAAATAGCTTCGCAGGAACCTGTGTCCAACGGCTTCGAGCATTTCTATGGATACTATTTTATCGAATTTTCCGGTAATGTTGCGGTAATCGGCCATTTTCACCTCCACCAGCCCGCCTAATCCCTGTGAGGCAACCTTTTCATTTGCCAGCTTTAATTGTTCCTCCGAAATGGTGATGGAAGTAACCCTGCATCCGTACTTTTTGGCCATATATACGGCATTTTCTCCCCAGCCCGAGCCTATTTCGAGCACATGGTCGCCGGGCTTAAGCTTCAGGCTGCGGCACAGCGATTCGTATTTATTCAGCTGCGCTTCCTGCAGGCTCATGCTATTTTTCATGAACAAGGCGCATGAGTAGGTCATGGTAGGGTCGAGAAATAGTTTGAAGAAATCATTGTTCAGGTCATAGTGTTCGGCAATGTTCTTTTTTGCACCCGTTGTGCTGTTGCCGCGTGCCACGTGCCTGATGCGGTTGAGCAGCTTTAATATATTCTGGGCTCCCGCCTTTACGCTGCTGCCCGAAACGGAGGGGGCATTGCTTAGGTTAAGCAGCACCCATTTTATTACCCCTGTTATGTCGGGCGTGTTCCAGTAGCCTTCGGTGTATGCTTCGCCAAAGCCTATGTCGCCATACAAAATACATTTTTCGAAAAAGCGGGAATCGGATATGTTCATTGCCGCCATTATTCCATCTCTTGTGTCGCCAATGGTTATCTGTTCGCCGTCGGGCATGGTAATGACAAGCTGTCCTTTATTCATTCCCGAAAGCAGGGCAAGCAGTTTCCTTTCGTACCAGGTTCTTTTTGCAGGGCTTATTTGCGTTTGCTGAATCATAATCGATATGCTGCCTTGTGGTTATATTTTTCCGGTATGCCTGATTGTCATTCTGTGTATTTACGCATTACGCCGAGCTGCTGTTCCGGATGTTCCTTTTTTCTAAGGTAGGGAAATTTCTTCAGCCAGAGCAGCAGGGCGTTCCAATGTATGAGTCCTATTACCTGCAGGGTAATGAACGGGAACCGGAAAAAATAGCCGGTAAGCCTGGCATTGGTCAGGGGTTTCCTGTTGCCTGTAAGTGTGCTGATAAATATCCTTCTGCCTCCGGCATAATCATCAATGCGCAGGTTCAGTGTGTCGGAAGGAAGAGTGAGCCGGAAGGCAAAATCCACGTCGTGTTCGATGAATGGTGATACGTAAAAATACTTTTTTGTCTGATGTACGAAGATATTTTCCTTTAATGCTTCTTTTCCGAGGTAATAAAGTTTCATTTCGCCAAAGGTATTGCTTACCTCCGCCACGCAGCATAAAGGCTCTCCGATACCGGAGGCGCTGTTCTTTATCCCTTCTTCGGGTGGTTGTTGCACCACAAAATAAAAGGAAACGGGGTTGAACTGATGCCCCAGGGTTCGCAGATTGGTGAGCAAATAAATTTTAGGATTGACTAAATCCGCATGCTGTGTTTTCAAGTAATCGAGCAAGTGTTGTTTTACACTTTTTGAGGCATCCGGTTTTTCAGGCGGGAGCTGCAGGTGATCGGCATCGCGGAAGTTAAATACGTTAAAACGGTTCCGGCTGATGAGGAGAATTTTTTTGGCAAGGGTGTCAATTTCATCCAGGTCTATCCAGAACATGAACACATTGTAGTGGAACCTGTGCGGTTTTGGCTCCAGCCTGTTGTGCATTACGGTACACTTATATAAAGCCGAATTCATTATTCCTTATATTACTTATTTATTCAATTCAGGTGCAGGTGCGGGTTTATCTGCCTGCTTACATTTACCGCCGACACCAGCGCATCCTCGTGAAACCCGTATCTGAAGTAGCTTCCGCAGAAATAAATATGACCTTTACGGTTCAGTTCCGGCAGTTCCTTTTGCGCCTTTACTGCTTCCACATCGAACAGCGGGTGCGTATACTCTATCACCTTTAATATTTTTTTGGGTTCTATATTGCCTGTATCGTTAAGCGTTACAAAATAGTCTGTTTTGCCGGGCAGTTTCTGCAGGCTGTTCATCCAGTAGGTGCACGAGGCCTTTGGTGTGCCTTCAAGTTGTTCTACCCTGAAGTTCCACGACGACCAGGCCCTTTTGCTTTTTGGCATCACCGCGTTGTCGGTATGCAGGGTTGCAATGTTTTTCTGGTAACGGAATTTCCCCAGCAACCGTTTTTCATCCTCCGAAGGATTTTCGAGCATCGCGAGGGCTTCATCGGCATGGCATGCAACAACCACTTTGTCGTAAGTCGCCCGTATCCCGTTCTTTGTAACAAGCAAAACGCCTCCGGCATCCTCTCTTATTATTTTTACCACAGGGTCGTTGAGCAGTATTTTATCCCTGAAAGGCTGCATCAGCGCGTCGCGGTAGGTACGGCTGCCGCCGGTAACGGTGTACCACTGGTGCTGCGTATGAAGCCCCAGAAAGCCGTGGTTGTAGAAAAAATTTACAAGTGTTTGCGCCGGAAAAGCGAGCATTTCCGACATGGGTGCGCTCCAAACGGCCGCGCTCATGGGTATCAGGTAACGCCACAGCATATCGCCGCCGAACCGCTTTTCGGCCACATACCGTTCCAGGGTGTAGCCTGAATAGGCTTCGCTGTGCATAATCTTTATGCTTTCATTGTTGAACCGCCTGATCTGGTTCAGCATTCTAATATGACGCAGGCTGAAAATATTTTTCCGTTGTGCAAACAAACCATTTATACCCGAACCGCAGTACTCCAGCTTACCGGGCAAAAACTGTACGCTGAACGACATATCGGTAGGGTAAGTGGGCACTTTAAGTTTCCCGAAAAGGTTCAGCAGATGCGGATACGTAACATGGTTGAATACCATAAAGCCGGTGTCTATGTGCAGGTTCCCGGCAGCTTCGCCTCCGCAGTAATCGTTCAGGCCTGCAGGTTCTGCCTTGGCTTTTACACTGGTTTCTGATGGCAGCGGAGGCGTTACGGTTATGGTATTGGTGTGCCCTCCGGCGTAATTATTTTTTTCGTGAAAGAACACCTCGGCTGCATCTTTCAGGTAATGCCCGCAAGCCATGCCTGCTATGCCTGTTCCCACAATCCCGATTTTCATTGCATAAAGATATAACATTTATCGAAACAGCGTTCTGACTGTCATGCATGGCACCCCTGCCGTATAACGCATTCATAGTTCCGCACGTTGCCAAAATAACTAACTTTGCATCCATACACCAATCCTATGGCAGGCGATACGGAAGCGATAGAGAACAAAATTGCACAAAGCGGGTTGGTATCAATCGACCTTAAAGAATATCATACCGCGGGCGAACGCGAGGTAATCGACCTTAAGGACCATCTCTTTGAAGGGCTGATTCTTAAGGAAAAAGATTTCAGGGATTTTTTAAAAAAAGAGGACTGGGGCAAGTACTCCGGCAAGTTGGTGGCCATAACTTCCACCGCCGACGCCATTATACCGGCATGGGCTTATATGCTGCTTACGGCCGCCCTTCAGCCCTTTGCCCGGAAGGTGGTATGCGGCAGCCTGCAGAGGCTTGAGGAGGTTCTGTTCCATGACTCCATAGCAGCAGGACTGCACCCGGAACAGTATAAGGACAAACGCGTGATGATAAAGGGATGCGGCGATGTAGAAATACCGCTTTCTGCTTTTTCCGAAGCCACCGCCCTGCTCCTGCCCTACGCCAGGTCTGTACTGTACGGCGAGGCCTGTTCCAATGTGCCTATTTATAAAAAGGGAGCCGACTGAACTTTTATGGGAAAGCAGGGAAGCATAAAGCATTCTGATACCGCAAAACCTTCAGGTATAAAAGAATTTTTGCGGATACTGATGCTGGAAGATTCAGCCGATGATGCCGACCTGATTGAACGGCTGCTGCGTAAAAGCGGAATGAAAACCGAAAGCCGCAGGGTGGAAAGCCGTAAAGATTTTGAGAAAGCGCTGAAAGGATTCAAACCCGATGTGATACTCTCCGACCACACCCTGCCGGGGTTCAACTCAATGGAGGCGCTTAAAATTGCCAAAACCCTCTCCCCTCAAACGCCCTTTATCCTCGTTACAGGAACGGTGAGTGAAGAATTTGCCGTAATGTGCCTTAAAGCCGGTGCCGACGACTATATACTTAAAGGAAACATAGCGCGTCTTCCCGCCGCCATAGAAGTAAGTCTGCATAACCACAACCTGCTGAAAGAAAACAATATTATTAAAAAACTGAATGAGGAAATTGAAAATAAGAATGCCGAACTCGACCGGCTGAACAATGAAAAGGACAGGTTTTTGAGTATCGTAGCGCACGACCTGAACAACTACATATCGGCAATGGCCGGGAATATAGAAAGCTTTAAAACACAGCTCGATGCCCTTGCTGCCCCATCGGGATACCGGGCTCCAGGGTCAGAGGTTTTAAGAGAACCGCAGCCAGCATATAAGACAGGAACGCAGACCGTAGCAGGTAAGCGCGCAAAGCCGGAAAGGGAAAGGAGCAACTCTTTGCCCGAGCAGCTGACGGGGCTGGAACGCAATCTGGTAAACATGCAAACCATGCTATCGGATATCCTTACGGTAAACCGAATTCAGAACGGCATTATCAACCCTGTGTATACGCTGGTGAACCTCGGCGACCTGCTCAATGAGGTGATAAAAAGAAACGAGGACTCCGCCGTACGGAAAAATATTAGCCTTATTTACAGCAATGCCTGCAACAATAATTGGGTAAAAACAGACGCCTCCTATTTCTCAATTATCGCCGACAACCTTATATCCAATGCAATAAAGTTCAGCCACAGTCATAAAAAGGTATGGATAGGGTTGGATAAAAAGGACAATTACATCTTTCAGGTAAAAGATGAAGGGCAGGGCATACCGCATGGGGAAATGCCTTCGCTGTACCGGCGTTTCCATAAACTTAGCCCCAAACCCACAAGAAACGAACCTACCAATGGCCTGGGGCTTTCCATTGTAAAGGAGCTGGTGGATACGCTCAACTGGACTATTGAGTGCGAGAGCAGCCCGGGCAAAGGCACAGTATTTACCATTTCGATAACATAACATCCGCAGCCCCCGACACAACACGCGGAGCAGAAGGGAAGATGATGAAAGACATGGGCAAAAAAAAGAAAGTTACGGCGCACCCCGGCCCGGATGAAGAGAACACAGGAATATTGGATTTCAGGTCGGTATTCGACTCCATTCCCGGTTTGTACATCGTCCTTTTTCCCGACAAGAATTTTACAATAGCCTGGGCCAGCAAACACTATCTGGCCGCCTTCGGAAAACGTATGGAAGAAGTAAAAGACAGGAGCCTGAAAGAGATACTGAACCCCGCCGGACATGATTATAACAAACAGCCGCTTCTGGAACTTCATAATGCCCTGCATTGGGTGGTTAAGAACAAACAGGGGTATATGCTTCTCCAGAAATATAACCAGACCAAAAACGCCAACGGAGTTGAAGAACTTCAGGTAAGGCATTGGGAGATACTCGCAGCGCCTTCGTTTTTAAAAAACGGAAATGTGCAATATCTTATTATCCGTTTTACCGATGCGGCGGCAATGATCAGGTCGAAAGAACGAGAGGAGAAACAACAACAACATACAAGGGCGCTGGAGGAACTGAAAAGAGAAAACATGCGCCGCATTAAAGAAAGCAAAGAACAGCTCGAAGTGCTTAATGTGAGCCTCGGCAAAAGCATTGCAGAACTCGAACTCGCCAATGATGAGCTTGATGCGTTTTGTTCATCGGTATCGCACGACCTGCACGCACCCCTTCGTGTAATATCGGGTTATGTAAATATATTGCTCGACGAGCACTCTGCGCGGCTCACCAAAGACGCACAAAAAATGCTGGACAGGGTTTTCGCCAACGCAAGCGCCATGAGCAGGCAAATTGACGATCTGCTGGCCTTTTCCCGCATGGGCAAAGAGAGTATCAAACCTGCGGAGCTGAACATGACCGATATTGCAAAAAAATCCCTCGGTATGGTTTTAGCAGGCAAGCCGGCAAGTATAAAACCTCGGATAAGCCTTGATAAACTCCTGCCCGCAAACGCCGACCGCAACATGATGGGGCATGTGTTTACCAACCTGTTGTCAAATGCAGTCAAGTATTCATCGAAAAACAAACATCCTGAAATTGAAATAAAATCGGTCGCCCTGAAAGGCAGAACCGTGTACTCGGTTAAAGACAACGGGGCAGGCTTCGATATGAAATACGCCGACAGACTTTTCGGTATCTTCCAGAGGCTTCACAGTAAAGAGGAGTACGAAGGAACGGGGCTCGGGCTGGCATTGGTAAAAAGAATAATTACGCGACATGGCGGCAAGGTATGGGCTAAATCGAAACCCGGCAGGGGGGCTGTTTTTTATTTTTCATTGCCCGCCTCTAAATGAATGATAAAAATGATATTCACCATGAAATTCTTTATGTAATTTAGCGGCTTGAAATCTATTTTTACAATCCTATTATCGAGTTGATTCGGTTACTGCCTGAAACATCAAATATTATTTAACCACTAATTCAATAAAATATGCCACTCGATTCAAAAATTCCGCAGGGAACATTGTCCGACAAATGGACAGGTTACCGTTCAACCGTGAAACTTGTAAATCCATCAAACAAAAGACGCCTCGAAATCATAGTGGTGGGTTCGGGCCTGGCTGGCTCCTCGGCGGCGGCATCGCTGGCCGAACTCGGGTACAAGGTAAAGGTATTCTGTTTTCAGGACAGCCCGCGGCGTGCCCACAGCATTGCAGCGCAGGGCGGCATTAATGCGGCAAAAAACTATGCAAACGACGGCGACAGCGTTTTCCGCCTGTTCTATGATACCGTAAAAGGCGGCGACTTCCGGTCGAGGGAAGCCAATGTTCACCGCCTTGCCGAGGTGAGCGCATCCATTATAGACCAATGTGTGGCACAGGGGGTGCCATTTGCAAGGGAATACGGCGGACTGCTCGATACGCGCTCCTTTGGAGGCGTACAGGTGTCGCGTACCTTTTATGCCCGCGGACAAACAGGGCAGCAGCTTCTCCTGGGCGCATACAGCGCACTGAACAGGCAGATAGGGAAAAAACAGGTGCAGATGTACAGCAGGCACGAAATGCTGGAACTTGTAATAATTGACGGCAAAGCGCGCGGCATCATTGCCCGCGACCTGGTCACCGGTAAGCTGGAACGCCATTTCGGCCATGCCGTTGTGCTTGCCACAGGCGGATACGGAAATGTATTTTACCTTTCCACCAATGCCATGGGGTGCAATGCCACCGCCGCCTGGAAGGCGCACAAGAAAGGAGCTTACTTTGCCAATCCCTGCTTCACGCAAATTCACCCGACCTGTATCCCCATATCCGGCGACCACCAGTCTAAATTAACACTGATGAGCGAATCGCTGCGCAACGATGGTAAAGTATGGGTGCCCAAGAAAAAAGACGATACCCGCAAACCAAAGGATATACCGGAGGACGAAAGAGACTATTTCCTCGAAAGACGCTACCCCTCGTTCGGTAATCTTGTACCCCGCGATGTGGCTTCGAGGGCGATAAAGGAAAGATGCGATGCGGGCTACGGCGTGGGCGCCTCGAAACAGGCGGTGTACCTCGACTTTGCCGACGCCATAAAGCGGCTTGGCGAACATGTGGTAAGCGAGCGCTACGGCAACCTGTTCGAGATGTACGAAAAAATTACCGGCGAAAACCCCTACCATACCCCCATGCGGATATACCCTGCCATACACTATACCATGGGCGGTCTGTGGGTAGATTATGAACTTATGACCACAACGCAGGGTTTGTATGCCTTGGGCGAATGCAATTTTTCGGATCACGGCGCCAACAGGCTGGGAGCTTCGGCGCTTATGCAGGGCCTTGCTGACGGATACTTTGTGGCGCCTTACACCATAGGTAACTACCTTGCCTCCGAGATAGCGGTAAAACCCATACCCACCGACCACCCCGCCTTTGCCGAAGCCGAAAAAAGCGTGAACGACCGGTTGACAAAACTCTTGTCAATTAACGGTAAAAAATCGGTAAGCCATTTCCATAAGGAACTGGGTAAGATAATGTGGAACAACTGCGGCATGGCGCGAAACGAGAAAGGCCTGCTGGCTGCCAAATCAGCCATAAAGGCGCTGCGCGAGGAGTTCTGGAAAAATGTGAAGGTAACGGGCAAGGCCGACGAATTTAATCCCGATCTTGAAAAAGCGGGGCGTGTTGCCGATTTTATGGAACTCGGCGAACTTATAATAGACGATGCACTGAACCGCCGCGAGTCGTGCGGAGGACATTTAAGGGAAGAATACCAGACGGAAGAAGGGGAAGCAAAACGCAACGACAACGAATTTGCCTATGTTGCCGCCTGGGAATACAAGGGTGAGGGCGCGGCAGAACAGCTCCATAAGGAGGACCTGAAATTTGAAGCGGTACACCTTACGCAGCGCAGTTATAAGTAAACGTAAACGGCAGTCTGAAAATATTATCGGGGAGCGTCAAAGGCCGGGCGGCTTAGTGTGCGCGTAAATGCACGTACCGGGCCTTTCGGTTAATCTTAATGTAACCCATGGAATTGTTGCAACAGGAATTTATTTTATTCCCATGCTACTGTTCCTAATGCCCCATTTCACTCATAAATTTTATGCGCATCAGCCGGATGTCGTCCTCACTGTAGTCATCGGCTCCCAGCTCCTTCAGGGCTTCGTCAATGGAATCGGTTTCGGCGCTGCGGAAATACTCGAACACTTCGTTCTGCCGCTCATCATCCATCACTTCGTTTATGTAATAGCTTATATCCACCTTTGTACCCGATGAAACAATGGTTTCTATCTCGTTGAGCAGTTCGCCGAATTTCAAGCCTTTGGTGTTTGCCATGTTTTCGAGGTGCACCTTCCTGTCGATGCCCTGAATGATAAATACCTTGAGCCCCGATTTATTTATAACCGATTTTACGACAATATCCTGCGGGCGCTCAATTTCATTTTCCTCCACATAGCGGGCAATAAGTTCGGCAAAAGGCTTACCGAACTTCTCGGCCTTGTTTACCCCTACTCCTGTAATGCGCGACAGTTCTTCCATATTTACGGGATAGTGGGTTGCCATTTCCATAAGAGATGTTTCGGCGAATACCACGTATGGGGGCAGCTTCATTTTTGCCGCTACCGATTTGCAAAGGTCTTTGAGCAATGCATATAGGGTAGGGTCGGTTGCCCTGTCTCCTTTTTGCCCTGCCGCCATCATTATTTCCTCTTCGTCATCGTCGCCGCTGGTGTAATCATGGTCCTTGGCAAACATGATGGAATGAGGCTTTTTCAGGAATTCGTTTCCCTTTTTACTTAACTTGAGCGTCCCGTACGATTCAATGTCCTTAAGAATGTAGTCGTGAACCAGAGCCTGCCGCACTATGGCGTTCCAGAATTTCTCTTCCTTGCCGTCTTCGGAGCCCTGCCCGAACAGCTCAAGCTTGTCGTGTTTGTAGGAGCGTACCGACGAGGACAAGGTGCCGGTAAGCACATCTACAATATGTTTGGCTTTGAATTTTTCTTTTGTTTCGGCTACCGTTTCCAGTAATAAAGCAAGGTCGTCCTTTCCTTCAAACTTGGTTTTCGGGTGCAGGCAGTTGTCGCAGTTGCCGCAGTTTGCATTGTTGTATGTTTCGCCGAAGTAGTGCAGCAGCGTTTTGCGCCGGCATACCGAGCTTTCGGCAAAGGCTATTGTTTCCGAAATCAATTGCTTTCCTATCTCCTGTTCGGCCACCGGTTTATCTTTCAGGAATTTTTCCAGTTTCTTTACATCGTCGAAGCTGTAAAAGGTAAGGCATTTGCCTTCGCCTCCGTCGCGCCCCGACCTGCCTGTTTCCTGATAATAGCTTTCGAGGCTTTTAGGTATGTCGTAGTGCACAACAAAGCGTACGTCGGGTTTGTCTATTCCCATTCCGAAAGCTATGGTGGCAACCATTACATCTATTTCCTCCATCAGAAACTTGTCCTGTGTCTGATCGCGTGTGGGTTTGTCCATACCTGCGTGGTATGGCAGCGCCTTTATACCGTTCACCTGCAATGTTTCCGCCAGTTCTTCCACCTTTTTACGGCTAAGGCAATATACTATACCCGATTTTCCTGAATTCTCCCTGATGAATTTTATTATTTCCTTTACTGAATTTTGTTTGGGGCGAACCTCGTAGTACAGGTTTGGGCGGTTGAATGATGACTTGAACAGGGCGGCATCAGGTATGTCAAGGTTTTTCAGAATATCTTCCTGAACCTTAGGGGTAGCGGTGGCGGTGAGGGCGATGATAGGCACCCTGCCGATTTGGTCGATAAGCGGACGGAGCCGCCGGTATTCGGGGCGGAAATCGTGCCCCCACTCCGATATGCAATGAACCTCATCAATGGCGAAAAAGGATACCTTAACTTTTTTAAAGAAGGCTACATTCGCCTCCTTGGACAGCGATTCGGGAGCAACATATAATAATTTTGTATCACCGCGTATTACTTCGTCCTTTACCTGATTGATCTGCGATTTGGACAGCGATGAGTTGAGGAAGTGCGCTATTTCGTTCTTGGTGCCGAAGGTGCGGAGTATGTCCACCTGATTTTTCATTAAGGCTATAAGGGGCGATACTACTATGGCCACGCCGTCGCTTAATAAAGCGGGGAGCTGATAACAGAGCGACTTGCCTCCGCCGGTAGGCATAATTACAAATGTATCTTTACCGTTCAGTACATTTTTTATGATTTCCTCCTGACGGTCTTTGAAATTGCTGAATCCGAAAAATTTCTTTAAATAATCCTTTAACGCAATGTCCTTGGCAACTGCCGTTTCCATAATTCTCTTTTTAATGTAGCGTAAATATACTCATATTATTTCACATGGCTGAATCGTTTAATAAATTTTCACACAGTTTGCCAAAATAAATCCTGCGGTTAAAATAACCTGTTTAAAATTTAGTGGCATTCATCTTTCAAAATGAATAATTCGTCGGTAAATGGCTGTTTTTTACACAACTTTTTAATTTTATAAAATTCCGCTTGCCGGTGTTGCCTTTTTAATTCTGGCGGCTTTGCCCTTTATTTCAGTCCTTTATCGTTAAATTTTATTAATTCTGTGCCCGTTTTACAAGTATTAGGTCGGAGTTCCTTATTTTTGGATGAAAAAATCCGGGAGCATTGCACATGATATATGGCAGCGGCGCCCGCGTATGTTTATATATTTATTGGAAAAGGAGCAGATTGAACTACATTGGCAAGAGTACCATATTTAATTTACCTGTGGGCAGTAAAAGGCCTATTGCCTTTCTCCTGCTCTTTACAGGCTTCCTGGCTTTTGCAGGCGCAAGGGGCATGGCACAGACATTGCAAGGGGTAAAAGATACAGCCCATACAGGCTCTGTAAATGCTGCCAATGGCGCAGTAAAAACCTTGAAGGCTCCGCCCGACAGTACCGGCGCTTCAATTGCGGGCAAAAAAAAAATGAGCCGCGGCAAGCAACGGAAAGACAAAACCGCCGAGCTGCCCGATACCACGCGTTCTAAAACACGCCACCGCCTGACCACCGAATACTATGAGCCTGCAATGCAGCCTTCAGGAGCAGGATACTCGCCCGGCAAAGTACCGCATGGCATTGACACAGGGCTCGATAACTTTGAAGTATATACCGACCAATACACCCTCGGCAATACAGGCTCGCCGGTGGTTCCGCTTATTTTTCAGGGACAACCCGATCCATTGGGATTTTTTTACGGCAACCAATACCTCGGCACTTCATTCTGCAACGACTCTTCGATAAAATATTACAACAGCCGCGCCCCCTATCTTGGCTTTTTATATGTATCCGATCCTAAAATACAGGAGTTCTTTGATATGTGGTACACACAGAATATTGGCAGGAAATTAAACGTTTCTTTCGGTTTCAGACGCATACGCGATGAGGGCTTTTACACCAATCAGGGAACCAACCTGAACCAGGTTACCCTTACGGGCAACTACCATAGCAGGCATTATGTTGCCTTTGCCAATTTTATATACGATGTGTTTGAACTGCACCAGAACGGAGGAATTGCTGCCGATTCCGACTTTTTCAACCCAAATTACAGCAACAGGCAGGCCATGCCTGTGAACCTGAATTCTGCAATCTATATGATGCGTCAAATGTCCTTCCACCTCAAGCAGTATTTCCTTTTCGGCTACCGCAGGACGGATTCGGCAGAAAAGAAACCCCGCTTTTACCTTTCTCATTCCATTACCCTTTCGCGGCAATCAATTGCATACAGCGACCCCGGACCGCTCGACAGCTTGTTCTACCACAACCCCTACTTTAATTCGGGGCTGCTCACCTACGATTCCCTGCATATAAGCCAGATAATAAACGATGTGTCCATAGGCTCCATGAACCCCGCTTCTCCTTTCCTGCACTGGCAAGCCGGTATAACTAACCAATGGGCGCATATCATCATACCCGGGCATGTGGACTCCATTTTCAGCCTGAACATTGTGCATGCCTGCCTTTATGATACTGGCAAATACCTTTACCGCGTACAGGGCAGCGGCATTGCAGAGGGGCGAAGCCTGACCGGCGACTTTCAGGGCTCGGCCCAAATCGGTTTCGCCCCCGATTCACTGCACACCTTTTGGCTGAAAGGAAGCAATTCGTCGGAGCATCCGGCTTTCATATATAATGAGTACTACGGGAATAATTTCCAGTGGCAGAATAATTTTAACAAAACAGGCATGTCGTCGCTGGCATTAATTTATAACGATGCCAAATGGAAGCTGAACTTTATGATTCAGGCAACAGACATAAGTAATATGACCTATTTCGGCGCCAACCAGATGCCTGCACAGTACAGTAAACCGGTACAGGTGCTTGCCGCGCAGTTCGGCAAGGTATTTTCGGTTGGAAAGTGGGGATGGAAAACAGTGGAGATCTATCAGTATGTTCCCGATTCGGCTCCCCTGCACGTTCCGCAATTTGTAAGCGTAAACTCCATTTACTACCAGAACTATCTCTTCCACCGCCACCTGCTTATGAGGATGGGTGTTGATGTGTACTTTAATACCGCCTTCTATGCCGACGGATATATGCCTGTTTACAACCAGTATTACCTGCAAAATGAAACAAAAATCGGCAATTATGCCTGCATCGACCCGTTTATTTCCTTCCGTATTAAAACCTTCAGGCTCTTCCTTAAATTTGAAAACGCCGGAGCCGGGCTGCTGCAGCCGAACCTGTTTTACGGCTATGCGGATAATTATCCTATTAACGATATGGTGATGCGCTTCGGCCTGTCGTGGGATTTTTGGAACTGAAACCAACTTTTAGCAATGGGTCAGTTTGAAATTTAAAGCCTGTAAGGGTTGAAGAACAGCAACTCCGCCTTTTAAGGCTGGGTAAATATTTTAATCCTCCGGAGTAAAAATAACCCAACAGCAAACTGACCCACTTCTTTCTTTTTTCATTGCTTGCCAGTTTAGCCTGAATGATGTATGTCCGATAAAAGAAAGACCCTTGAGGCCTTTAGAAATGATGTAAACTTTGCCCATTTAGATTTATAAAAGGTGCCTGATTCCGGCAGGCTTGAATTATATTAAGCCGTTTGCCCGCTTTTTCGTAACTTTGTACCCTAAAATTGATATAATATGATAACTGTGTCAGATAGCGCCAAACAAAAATTAACCGGGCTGATGAAGGAAGAAAATGCCTCGGCCGATGCCTTTTTACGTATTGGAGTTGAAAGCGGAGGCTGTTCGGGCTTGTCATATAAAATGACCTTCGACACCAAATTATCACCGGAAGATAAGGTATTTGAAGACAAGGGCATAAAGCTGGTGGTTGACCGGAAAAGCTTTCTCTACCTCGCCGGAACCGAGCTGCAATACAGCGGCGGGCTGAACGGAAAGGGTTTTTCGTTCGACAACCCCAACGCCAACCGGACGTGCAGCTGTGGCGAAAGCTTTGCCGTTTAACCACGCCGCCCTGCCTCCGCCACCGCGGGAGAAAAAGAAGCGCGCTTCCATTGACTAAAAGCAGGGCAACGCACAGGCTTATTGATTGGCGATAAATTTTCAGCGAATAAAAAAACAAATGGGCAAGTCAGATAAAATATTGGAAGAGGTTACCTCCGGCGAATACAAATGGGGCTTTACGAGCAACATTGATACGGATATTGTAAAGCCCGGACTCAACGAGGAGATCATCCGATTTATTTCTTCAAAAAAAGAAGAGCCCGCCTTCATGCTCGAGTACCGGCTCAATGCCTTCAGGCACTGGAAGACGATGAAAGAACCACACTGGGGACAACTTAACTATCCGCCGGTAGATTACGAAAAGATAAGCTACTATGCCGCTCCCAAACAGAGAAAAACACTGAACAGCATAGATGAGGTAGACCCGGAATTGTTGCGCACCTTTGAAAAACTCGGCATTTCGCTCGAAGAACAAAAACGCCTGTCGGGCGTGGCTGTTGATGCCGTAATTGACAGCGTTTCGGTAAAAACCACATTCAAAGAAAAACTCTCGGAACTCGGTATAATCTTCTGCTCCTTCAGCGAAGCGGTAAAAGAGCATCCCGACCTGGTTAAGAAATACATGGGTTTGGTGGTTCCGGCCGGCGATAACTTTTTTGCCGCGCTTAATGCCTCCGTATTCACCGACGGGTCATTCTGCTACATTCCCAAAGGAGTTCGCTGCCCTATGGAACTGTCCACCTATTTCCGCATCAACTCCGCCGGCACAGGCCAGTTCGAACGCACCCTCATCATAGCCGACGAAGGCTCGTACGTTAGCTACCTCGAAGGCTGCACGGCGCCCATGAGGGATGAAAATCAATTGCACGCTGCGGTGGTTGAAATAATTGCGCATAAAGACGCCGAAGTAAAGTATTCGACCGTGCAAAACTGGTACCCCGGAGATAAAGAAGGAAAAGGCGGCATATATAACTTTGTAACCAAACGCGGTATATGCCTGGGCGAAAATGCCAAAATATCCTGGACACAGGTGGAGACAGGCTCTGCCATAACCTGGAAGTATCCGAGCGTGATCCTTAAAGGCGATAACTCGGTAGGCGAATTCTATTCCATTGCGGTTACCAACCACAAACAGCAGGCCGACACCGGCACCAAAATGACCCACATAGGCAAGAATACGAAAAGCACCATTATTTCGAAAGGAATAGCGGCAGGCAAGAGTAACAACAGCTACAGGGGTTTGGTAAAGGTGCACCGCGGCGCAAAGGGGGCGCGCAATTTTTCGCAGTGCGATTCGCTGCTGATGGGCAACCGTTGCGGCGCGCATACATTCCCTTATATAGAGGTGATGGATAATTCCGCCATTGTGGAGCACGAAGCTACTACTTCGAAGATAGGCGAAGACCAGATTTTTTATTGCAACCAGCGGGGAATAGAGACCGAAAAAGCAATAGGACTGATTGTAAACGGCTACTGCAAAGAGGTATTGAACAAGCTGCCAATGGAATTTGCCGTGGAAGCGCAAAAATTACTCGCAGTAAGCCTCGAAGGAAGCGTGGGATGAAAAATAATGAATATCGAATAATGAAGGGAAAGACATTAATAATTTATTTAATAC
>JABEUT010000122.1 GCA_013044305.1 Bacteroidia bacterium | reverse complement strand
TATAACTCATTATGGTATTTCAGGAATGGCGAGGTAACGGAAGTACCTGCCGACAAACAACCCATTGGCAAAACTGATAAGCCGGAACCATTCAACACCCACAACTTGAACCTGCAAAAAGGCTATGCGTTATATCTATTTACAGACGGCTATGCCGACCAGTTCGGCGGACCAAAAGGCAAAAAGTTCAAATACAAGCAAATGCAGGAACTATTGTTGGAAAATGCAAGCAAACCTATGGATGAACAAAAGAAAATTCTTGAAGACGCTTTAAACGAATGGAAGGGTAGTTTGGAGCAGGTGGATGATGTGCTGGTAATAGGTATCAGGGTATAAAAGCTGCCTTAAATACATCCAAGAAGGGGGCATTCAATCATTCCTTGTATAATTCATTCCTTCGGCAGCATAGAGGGTAGCTTCCCCGACGTTCTTTAATCCCTTACATTTGCATAAAATTAGATTAAGGTTAAAAATGAAATAAATTTCTCAACCTTAACCTTAACCTCAAAAAAATATGAACCGCACCATAAAAAAAGTAGCCGTAATTGGTTCCGGGGTAATGGGCTCACGCATTGCCTGCCATTTTGCCAATATAGGCGTTCAGACTCTCCTGCTCGACATAGTTCCCAAAGAGCTGAACGAATCAGAAAAAAAGAAAGGGCTTACCCTGCAGGACAAAAATGTGAGGAACCGCATAGTGGATGAATCGCTTGCAAATGCCGTGAAGAGCAGCCCGGCCCCGCTATATCGCAAGTCGTTTTTGTCAAATATCGTTACCGGAAATCTGGAAGATGATTTATCAAAGGTATCTGACTGCGACTGGCTCATAGAGGTAGTGAGCGAAAATCCGCAGGTGAAAAAAATTGTATTCGACCTGCTGCAAAAAGCGCGCAAGCCCGGAACCCTTATCACAAGCAATACATCGGGCATACCGCTGAATATACTTGCAAAAGGCAGGGATGACGATTTCAGGAAGAATTTCTGTGGCACGCATTTCTTCAATCCGCCCCGATACCTAAAACTGCTTGAAATTATTCCAACAAGTGACACAAGCCCCGAAGTAATTGACTTTTTAACACACTACGGCGACCTGTTCCTCGGCAAAACCGTTGTACGCTGCAAAGACACCCCCGCCTTTATAGCCAACCGCATTGGAGTTTTCGGCATATCGGACCTCTTTCACACAGTAGAAAAAATGGGACTTACTGTTGAAGAAACAGATAAGCTTACAGGACCTGTTCTCGGCAGGCCAAAATCTGCCACGTTCCGCACCTGCGATATTGTTGGGCTGGACACCCTGATACATGTTGCCGAAGGACTGCAACAGGCTGTACCCAACGATGAAGCCCGGGGTTCATTTGCACTGCCCGCATATATTGCAAAACTGAACGAAAACAAGTGGTTCGGCGATAAAAGCGGACAGGGATTCTACAAAAAAGTGAAAGCCGGCGGCAATAGCGAGATACAAGCCCTGGATCTTAAAACATTTGAATATAAGCCCGTTCAGAAGGTGAAGTTCCCCACCCTCGAACTGACCAAGACCATTGACTCGCTGCCCGAGCGCTTAAAAATGCTGGCAGCAGGTAAAGATAAAGCCGGTGAATTTTACCGCGCTATTTTTTCAGGTCTCTTTGCCTATGTCTCCAACCGCATCCCCGAAATTTCAGACGAGCTTTACAGAATAGACGATGCCATGCGCGCAGGATTCGGCTGGCAGCTTGGCCCTTTTGAAATGTGGGACGCACTCGGCGCCGCCGAAGCCCTTAAAATGATGGAGCAGGCAGGCAAAAAGCCCGCCAAATGGGTATATGACATGATTGCAAAAGGCATCACTTCCTTTTATAGGCATGAAAGCGGTTGCACGCAATATTACGATATACCCTCCGCCGCATTTAAAACCCTGCCCGGAACGGAATCGCTTCTTCTGCTCGATAATTTCAGGCAAACCAAAACGGTATGGAAAAATTCCGGTACGCATATCATTGACATCGGCGACGGTATCCTCAACCTCGAATTCCATACCAAAATGAATACCATCGGAGGCGAAGTGATCGAAGGACTGAATAAAGCCATTGACCTTGCAGAAAAAGACTTCCGCGGACTTGTTATTTCGAACGAAGGAGAGAACTTTTCGGCGGGAGCCAACCTCGCCCTTATCTTCAGCATGGCAATGGAACAGGACTGGGACGAAATAGACCTTGCCGTAAGAACTTTCCAGAACGCCAACATGCGTGTACGCTATTCATCCATACCTGTAGTTGTCGCCCCGCACAACCTTGCCCTGGGCGGCGCCTGCGAAATGGCTATGCACGCCGACAAGGTGCAGGCTCACGCCGAGTCATATATAGGACTGGTGGAAGCAGGGGTCGGGCTTATACCGGGCGGAGGCGGAACCAAAGAAATGACGCTGCGCCTTTCCGATGCTCTCCATGAAGGCGATATTGAACTGAATATGCTCCGTGAAAAATTTCTGACCATAGGTATGGCAAAAGTATCAACCTCCGCTCACGAAGCTTTCGACCTGGGCTACCTGCGCAGAGGACGCGATGAAATAACAATGAACTACTCGCGCCTGCTCGAAGATGCCAAAGCGGCAGCCATCAGGCTGGCTGAAGAGGGATATACACAGCCGGCAGTGCGAAAGGATATTAAAGTATTGGGCAAACAGGGGCTGGGACTCATTTATGTCGGCGCCGACAGCATGTTAAGCGGAAACTACATAAGCGAACACGATAAGAAAATTTCGTGGAAACTGGGCTATGTGATGTGCGGCGGCAACCTCTCTGCTCCCACCACGGTAAGCGAACAATACCTGCTCGACCTTGAAAGGGAAGCATTTCTTTCGCTTTGTGCCGAAAAGAAAACACTGGAGCGAATGCAGAGTATCCTGACGGGCGGTAAGGTGTTGAGGAATTAGTGGTAAGTTATAAGTGGTAAGTTAACAAAAATGAGAAAAAGGAAGGAAATTGTTGGTATAGAAAACACGAGATTACAGTCTATCGGAATGGCAAAATAATTGCAAAAGGTTTAGGATGTAAAGGGTGACTTTTTTAATTTATGGAATTCCAACTTAGATAATATCAAT
>JABEUT010000121.1 GCA_013044305.1 Bacteroidia bacterium | reverse complement strand
TAACAAGGGTTTATCACTGCACAAAAGCGGCGGCACGGGTTAGTTGAGATGGTGGGAATATTGGCCAGACCGGCGAGTGGTGAGGCAGGGCAGCCCCAAAATGAGTTAAGAGGGTTCGTGTTAAAAATCGGTATTCCCAATAATTCCATTGCGCCCGAGAAACAAATACCTGAAGAACTCCTTTAGGGTTTTGGCATAAGCGCTTGCCTTGCCGCGCCAAACCGCTTTTCCGGTAAAAGATAATATGCCGAAGACACACAGCCTGCTGAAAACGAAAATGAAAGTAAGGCATAATGCGGCGCAATAATTAAGGTTGGAGCCATGCTTTTTAAAGAATTTGAGTTTGCTCATTACCTGGTTAGGTATGGTTATGGCGTATTGCCCTTCCGAGCTTTTTCCTCCGTGATGGATAATTTTTATGCCGGGGTGAAAAACCGTATTAAAGCCGGCCTTTTTCGCCCGATAGCAAAAATCAACATCCTCCATCCAGAACAGGCTTTCGTCAAATCCCCCTATCTGCCCGGGCAGTTGCTTTTTAAAACAGAGCGCAGCGCCGGAGGCTGCTTCAATCGTTGCCGGCTCCGCAGGCAATGTCTTCAGGGTTTTATGATGGAGATAAAAAATTTCGAGTAAAATATCGCTTACCCTCGGAAAATGCCAAAAGGAGTTTTGGTAAGTTCCATCCGTATTCAGGAGGCATGGGGCAAGAATTCCGGTTAATGGGTTAGCCTGCATATATGAGAACATTTCGCAGAGGGTGCGTTCCTGCATCAGTTCGGTGTCGGGGTTGAGCAGCAGGATAAAGTTGCTTTGTGCGGCCGCTATGCCCTGATTGTTGGCAGCTGAAAAACCTGAATTGGAGCCGTTGCGGATGACCTTTACCGAAGGATATTCCGCAGCAAGGGCTTCCACAGTGCCGTCGGAGGAGTTATTGTCCGCCACTATTATTTCGCAGTTAATGTCTTTTTGTGATAAAATGGAACGGATGCAGGCAAGCAGATAGCTCCGGCAGTTGTAGCTCACTATAACAATACTTACGTTCGGCATGCTTGCTGGCATTGTGTGATAAACGGCTTAGCTTAATGGTGTAAGAAATTCCGGTATTTCTCCGTGTTTTTCAAAATATATTCCGGAAAGGAATCATCGAGCGGTACAAACCTGTAGCTGTAGTTTCGGCCGAAGATATCTTTTCCGCTGTTTATTATCTCTTCTATCTTTTGTGGGTTTTTATACCGGCTGTGGTTGTACTCCGTATGTGCGAAGGCTTCCAATTTCTTAATGATCATTTCGGCGCCGCCCAGATAGGTGAAATGCCAGCCTCCGTTTTGCACCGACCTTATTCTTACTCTGTTATTCAATTGCCAGCGGATTAGTCTGTATCTGTTATACATCTGCCGCAGGAACTTTGGGGAATGCGCCCCGCCCTGCACTATGCTCAATTCGCGCATCTGCATGGGTGAAAGATGATAACCGAAGCGGCTCATTACCGTGCCATCCCATCTGTAATTACCGCCATTTGCCACGTTCAGGCAGTTGAGGTAGTAGCAATACATCTTCTGGCGGAAGATGAACACTCCTGTTGCGTTTTTATACTTTTGAACCGATTCAGGGTTTGGTATTTCATCCACATCAGATACCATAATCATGTCCTCATTTTTGCAATCTGTAAGTCCGCGTGCAATCATATCGCGCTGGTAGCGCTCGAGGGTCCATGCCGATTTGCCTTGGTATGGCGGATAATCGTCTACGATTATATGAATGATTTTGTCGCTGAATTCACTGAACCGTTCTTTGTTCTCATTATAATAAAGCGGCTTTTCTTTTCCCTGGTGGGTACGGGTAGCCTCCACGAGTACAAACTTGTCTGCCACGTTTTTAAGTACGTTAAGCCTTATTTCAAGTACATCAAGTTCGTTAAAGAAGGTGAAACAATCGTAAATCATCATATTATTCGGGCTATTTCAGCCTTTTTAGTTTTAATGCCGGCATAAGCAGGGCGGCTATTATCTTCGAGCTCATATATTTTCCGGTAAAGTTATATGTATCGTTTAAGCGCTCAAAGCGGTCTTTAACGGTATTATCCGCTACATTGGTTTTCAAATATCGCACAGTTTCATACATTCGGGCGAGAAAGAATAATTTGAGTTTTAGTTTTTGAGGTATTGAAATTGATTTTCGAAATCTTTGAAAGCCGGTTCCATTTAAGAGTTCGGCAGCCATTATTACAGGGTCGGCAAAGCGCATAAAGAAGATTTTGTTGGCTATGTTGGCCGAACTTGCCGACTTTTTGTGCACTCGGAAATAAGTGAGCTGCCTGGGAATGTATTTAAGGCCATAGTTGCATGCAATCCGTAAAAAGTATTCAAGGTCGCAGATTTGCACCAGGTCGGTATTAAACAATCCTATGTTATTCACCACCTCCTTTTTAAACATGATTACGGTGGGTTCGCCAATAAAGTTCATGCAGATATGGCCTGCTGTAAGAGAAGCAATTTTTTGCGGTGTAATATGCACAGGGGCTTGTGCTGCTATGCCAAGCCGTTCAAATGTAAGCGTTTCGCGAATGGAGTAATTCCTGGTGGCTTCATCAACCGCCTCATCAATAACGAGTCGGCGCGCCGAAGATACCATCATATCTGAAGGCGAGATGGAATCTATCATAACCTCAACGCAGTCGGGGTCAAGATAGTCGTCCTGGAAAAGGAATTTAATCCAGTCTCCTGAAGCAAGTTTCAGGCATCGGTTCCAGTTGCCTGTCAAGCCGAGGTTTTTTTCATTTCTGAACAGTTTTATCCTGCTATCCTTAGCAGCATACCTGCCGGCAATTTCCGGTGTGCTGTCTGTTGAACAATCATCCACTACGATGATTTCGAGGTTGGCATAGGTTTGGGCAAGGGCAGACCGCAGGCACTGCTCTATAAAATCCTGACCGTTATAAGTGGGAATGCAAATGCTAACCTTCACTTTTTTATCCTGCACAATTATTTATTCTTTTTAACCTGCCATATATGCCTGCGGCAGTGCATATTACTCGAAATTTCCACTCGCCCAAAAAACTCTTTTTAACGGCTATACCCTCAAAGATCTTTTCTGTATCGCTGTCGCGGGTTACTTTTTTAATTAACCGGATATAGTTCCACGGGTTTGCATCAAAACCGGAAGCAACAAGATGTCCGTAATCAGCATCCCCATAGTTTCTTGCCAAAATCCTTCTTTTAATAAGCGGAAATCCTTTCTCTATAAGTTCTTTTGCCTTTATGATAGTCGGGTCGCCGGTGCTTACCTTATCCTTAAAGGAATAAAATGCATCTGTTTTCATGCCTGCATTCATCAGGCAGCGGCTCAAGCCTATTTCATAAATTTCAATAATATCTTTCTGGTTGCCGAAAATGCCATGTTCGCTAAAATATTTTTTCATCTGCGGAATGGCATTTTTGTTTATAATAAGGAAGTAGGACTGAATATGATACCCCCTTGCATTGTTGTCTGTAAATCCGCAATAATCGGAAGGATGCTCATCAGCCCATGTAAAAAATCTGTCGAGCGAGGCAAACAGGATGCAGGAGTCGTTTACCAAACCAATCCTGTCGTATTTATCAACATCAAATTCGGCGAATGCCTTATGCCACATACCGAAATCATACCCTTCGTTTTTGTAAAGCCTCCAGGTAATATGGTTGCTTTGCAGAAAGTCGGTATCGGCGGATGAAATAGGTTTTTCATTCGTTAGAAGCACAAGTTCGGAAAAATGCCTGCTTAATTCTTTAAGGTACCGCCTGACATAATTCGGCATACTGTCATCTTTATAGTAGCTGCTGAAAAAACAGACGGATTTCATCTGAAGAATCTTTTTATGCACCAGAACGGTTTGAGTATCGCCCTTCCGATTTTGAAAGAAGCGGAACCGATAACCTCCTGATAGGCTTTTTCGATTACGCTGTATTCCCACAGGAGTTCGGGCAACGGAAAGTTTTTATCATATTCCTCCTTATGTTCATCGTAAATGAATTTTCGGATGCTCTTTTGTGTTTCCATGCTTAGCAATTCGGTTCTCATGGAAACTTCCTTTGAACGGCAATAGAAACGTATCTCTGGGAGTCTTACGACTTTGTCATTTTCTTTTAGAAGTTTTATCCAGAATTCCCAGTCCTCGTAACCACGTGTCATTTTTTCATTATATCCATGCACGTCTTCAAAGTCCTTCCGCCGGTACATGGCCGAGCAGAAAATGCAGTTGTCTGTCAGCAGTTTTCTATAGTTGTATTCCGGAAGGTGCCATAAGCCCGATCCCGTTCCGAAAAGCATGGCCTGGCAGTAAACGAGTTTGGTGTCGCTTCTGGTCTGAAACACTTCCACAGCTTCGGCAATATATTCAGGGGCTATTTTATCATCGGCATCCAGTGGAAGTATGTATACTCCCGAACTCTTCTTAATGGCTGCATTGCGCGCCCCGGGCAGGCCCTTATTGGGCTGCCGGAAATACTTAAATCTTGCATCCTTTGCAGTAAATATTGTTGCTGCTTCGGGCGTATTGTCGGTGGAGCCATCGTCCAGTATAATACACTCCCAGTTTTTATACAACTGCAATAAAACGGAGTTAAGGGCATCGGGCAGGTATATGCCGTTGTTGTAGCATGGCACTATGACTGAAACCAGTGGGTTTTCGCTGTTCTCCATCATTCAAAAATACTCTTTATCAGCTCATCCGTATTATTAACACGGCATATCCTTTGCAACAGGGTTTCATCAATACCCCGAAATGAATATGCCTTTTTTAGTTCCTCTTCTGCCAGGCCGTTGATCAGTACCCGCTTCGTAATTCTTCCGGCCAGCGGGGCGCACCACAGGCTGTAATCATAAACCATGTCGGTATTGGCCTCCTCATAGTTGGAAAGCCTCCTGCAAATATCTACGGTAGTGGCTTGCGGTTGGAGATATACCAGCAAATTATAGAAAAAACTATCATTATAACCTATAACCAAAGGCTTATCGGCACGGTTGATTATTTTGGAAATCCTTCTTTTTATATAATTGGAAAGATAGGGCACCTGCGGAATTCCGCCCAGCTTCACATACCCGCTGCCTTTGCCTGCGCCGGTACTGATTATAACGCCATGGCG
>JABEUT010000120.1 GCA_013044305.1 Bacteroidia bacterium | reverse complement strand
GCGGGCTTAAATCGAAAAATAAGTACCAGATTCTGCTGGGTGTTACCGGTTCAGGTAAAACATTCACCATTGCCAATGTTATTGCCAAGACCGGAATGCCAACCCTCGTATTGAGCCATAATAAAACGCTCGCTGCGCAGCTTTACGGAGAGTTCAGGCAGTTTTTTCCACAGAATGCGGTGGAGTATTTCGTTTCCTATTACGATTACTACCAGCCGGAAGCCTATATTCCATCCTCCAACACTTACATTGAAAAAGACCTTTCCATCAACGATGAAATTGAGAAGCTGCGCTTGAGTGCAACCTCATCGCTGCTTTCAGGCAGACGCGATATTATAGTGGTGTCCTCGGTTTCATGCATATACGGCATTAGCAACCCCACCGAGTTTGAAAAGAATGTCATTGCTCTTCAGAAGGGGCAAAAACTCGACAGGAACAAACTGCTGCTGCAACTTGTCAATTCGCTATACTCCAGAACGGAGAGCGATTTTGCAAGAGGCAACTTTAGGGTACGGGGCGATACGGTGGATATTTTTCTTGCATATGCCGACCATGCCTTGCGCGTTAGCTTCATAGGCAACACCATAGAGGAAATGGAGACCTTTGAAGCATCCACAGGAAGGAAAATTGAATTGCTGGACTCCATTAGGATTTATCCGGCAAACATATTTGTAACATCAGCCGACACATTGCATTCAGCCATTGAGCAAATTGAAATTGATTTGGCGAACCAGTTGAGCTTTTTTACATCCATAGGCAAGCATGAGGAGGCGCAGCGTCTGCAGAAGCGTGTTCGATACGATCTTGAGATGATGCGCGAACTGGGCTACTGCTCGGGAATCGAAAATTATTCGCGCTATTTCGACGGCAGGGCGCCCGGCGCCAGGCCATTCTGCCTGCTCGACTATTTCCCCAAGGATTACCTGATGGTTGTGGACGAAAGCCATGTTACCCTGCCGCAGATCAGGGGCATGTACGGGGGAGACCGCTCCCGCAAAACCACTCTCGTTGATTATGGCTTCCGCCTGCCCGCAGCCCTGGATAACAGACCGCTGCGGTTCGATGAGTTCGAGGCCATGCAGAATCAGGTTGTTTATATGAGCGCCACACCTGCCGATTACGAGCTTAATCAGTGTGAGGGCGTAGTGGTGGAACAGCTTATCCGCCCTACCGGCCTGCTTGATCCGGTTATTGAGGTGCGCCCGACCCTCAATCAGATTGACGACCTGCTGGAGGAGATACGAAAAGTTACGGCCCGCGACGAACGCTGCATTATAACCACACTTACCAAGCGTATGGCGGAGGAACTGGCCAAATACCTTACGCGTCTTGATGTGAGGTGCCGCTATATACATTCCGACATTGATACGCTGGAAAGGGTGGAAATACTACGAGACCTGCGGCTGGGCCTGTTTGATGTGTTAATAGGGATTAACCTGCTTAGGGAGGGCATTGACCTGCCCGAAGTATCGCTCCTTGCCATACTTGATGCCGATAAGGAGGGGTTCCTGCGTTCGGAGCGCGCCCTTACACAGATTGTGGGCAGGGTGGCAAGGAATGCCAACGGGCGTGTTATAATGTATGCAGATGCGGTTACCGAATCTATGCAGAAAACGATGGATGAAACGCTGCGCCGGCGTAAAAAGCAGATAGAATATAATTATAAGAATAAGATAACTCCTGCCACTATTTTAAAGTCCAAGGAGGCGATTATGGAGAACGCCCGGGTTACTGAAACGGCAGATTACCAGCTTCCGAAAGTATATCTGGAAAAATCAGAAGGAGTAGCCGCCGAACCGGAAGCGTCTTATGGTTCCGCAGAGCAAACCAGCGAGAGGATAAAGCAACTGAAAAAGCAAATTGAAAAAGCTGCCAAGGAACTTGATTTTATTGAAGCCGCACGCCTCAAGGAGGAATTGCTGCGACTGCAAAAGGGGGCCGAAGGGGGCAGGTAGCCGTTGTTATTCTTACATGTTTTTCAGTGTCCTTCTAATAATTTTCGCCGCTTTAAGTATCTGTTTTTTGGTAATAACCAATGGCGGCGCAAGACGAATAATATGGTCGTGCGTAGGTTTGGCTAGCAACCCGTTATCGCGCAGGGCAAGGCAAACATCCCAGGCGGTCTTTCCTTTCATGGGCTTTATCACAATGGCGTTGAGCAGTCCTTTGCCCCGAACATCCTGCAGCCTTACCGATTCTATTTTTCTTAACTCCTTCCTGAAGATTTCACCCAGCACCTCGGCTTTCTGCGCCAGTTTCTCTTTTTTTACTACTTCGAGAGCCGCCATCCCTGTTCTTGCAGCTATTGGGTTTCCGCCAAAGGTGGAACCATGCTCGTTTGGTTTAATGCAGAGCATGATGTGGTCGTCGGCAAGCACTGCCGAAACGGGGTACATGCCTCCGGACAGGGCTTTGCCGAGTATCAGAATATCGGGCCGGATTTTTTCATGATCGCATGCAAGCATTTTACCGGTTCGCGCAATGCCTGTCTGCACCTCATCGGCTATAAACAGCACATTGGCTTTGCTGCAAAGTTCGGCGGCGCCGCGCAGATATCCTTTATCGGGAACCACTACTCCCGCCTCGCCCTGTATGGGCTCCACAATGAAACCTGCCACGTTGCTGTCTTCAAGCGCTTTTTTCAGGGCGGCCAAGTCGTTGTACGGTATCAGTTCGATGCCGGGCGTGTAAGGGCCGTATCCGTTGCGGGCGTCAGGATCGGAGCTCATAGAAACAATGGAGATTGTTCGGCCATGGAAATTGCCTGTACAAGCAATGATCCTTGCTTTGTTCTCTGTTATCTTTTTCTTCAGGTATCCCCATTTCCGGCACAACTTCAGTGCCGTTTCAACGGCTTCGGCGCCGGTATTCATGGGCAATACCTTGTCGTATCCGAAATAGTCTGTAATATATCGCTCGTATTCGCCAAGCGAATCGTTGTAAAAGGCACGGGAAGTAAGGGCAAGCTTGGATGCCTGCCTTGTCATTGCCTTTACTATCGCAGGATGGCAGTGGCCCTGGTTTACCGCAGAATAGGCGGAAAGAAAGTCAAAATATTTTTTCCCGTTAACATCCCACAGGAAAACGCCCTTTCCTTTTTCAAGAACCACGGGCAGCGGGTGGTAGTTGTGCGCCCCGAAGTCTGCTTCGATCTGCATCAGACGTTCGGCTTTTTTTGAATTTTTCATAGGTTACAAATTTATAAATATAATGCGATATTTGCGCCTTTTCGACACAAAGGGGATCAAGTCTATTTTATTATAAACACCAGGTTAATGGAAAAACAAACGGCCGAAAACTTAGAGGCTTACGATATAAGCGAGGAGGGCAAAGCGGTATTGCGTCACGACGGGAGGGTAATATTTGTAAAAGGGCTTGTGCCCGGCGATGTTGCCGATATAGAGCTTACAAGGGTTAAGAAGAAGCACGTTGAAGGCAAAATAATTGCGCTTAAAAAACCTTCGTCGTACCGTGTCGATCCGGTTTGCAGCCACTTTGGTGTTTGCGGGGGCTGTAGCTGGCAGAACCTCGATTACCAGGCCGAGCTCCGGTTGAAGGAAAAGCAGGTAACAGAGGCGTTCAGGCGCATTGCAGGAGTGGAGGTGGAGGAAGCATTACCAATAATAGGATCAGAAAAAAATTATCATTACCGCAATAAACTGGAGTTCGCCTTTTCATCCAAAAGGTGGCTTACACATGAGGAGATGGAGCAGAAGAAGAATTTCGGAAAACCTGCTCTGGGTTTTCATGTACCAAGGCTGTTCGACAAGGTAATAGATATTAAAGAATGCTTCCTGCAGCCCGAACCCTCTAATGCCATCAGGCAGGCAGTAAGGGGCTTTGCAGAAATAGAAGGTATGTCATTTTTTGATTTGCGCGAACAGCAGGGCTTTCTAAGGCATTTAATGATTCGCACCGCCTCAACGGGCGAAGTAATGGCGCTGGTAACCTTCGGCAGCGACGACAGGCGCAAGAGGGAGAAGCTGCTCGGATTCATGCAAAAACAATTTCCGGGGCTCACCACAATTGTTTATGCCATAAACACAAAGAAGAACGACAGCCTGTATGACCTGGAAATGGTGAACTATACAGGTAGCGGTTACATTACCGAGAAATTGAAATTGAGAAAGCAGGGCCAATCGCTGCATGAAAGCGGAGAACTTTCTTTTCGCATATCGCCTCAATCATTTTTTCAGACAAACACGGCACAGGCAAATAACCTGTACCGCATTGCAAGCGAATTTGCCGGTTTCCGCGGCACCGAACTCGTGTATGACCTGTACACAGGATGCGGCACCATTGCCGGATACATCGCCGGCGAGGTTAAACGGGTGGTAGGAATTGAAAGCGTGAAGCAGGCCGTAGCCGATGCACGCATCAATGCCGAATTAAATCATATTACGAACGCCGAATTTCTTGTGGGAGATATGCTATATATGCTGAACGAGGACACCTTCAGGCACCATGGCATTCCCGATGTGGTGATAACCGACCCGCCCCGCGCTGGCATGCACCCCGACGTAACAGCTGACCTGCTGAAGGCTGCACCGCAGAAAATCATTTACATAAGCTGCAATCCTTCGACACAGGCAAGGGATGTGGCTTTGCTTGCCCAAAAGTACGCAGTGAAGAAAATTCAGCCGGTGGATATGTTCCCGCATACCTCGCATGTGGAAAATGTGGCGCTGTTGGAAAAAATAAGCTAAACCTATTCAATCAATGCTTTACGGGCAGCCCGCCATAGTTATCCATCTGTCCGAGTATCCACTGGCGACGCTCGGTAACATAAGGACCCGGGTTCACCGGCGACCACTTGAGCGGGTCGGGCAGGATGGCGGCGAGTGAAGCGGCTTCGGAGGGGGTGAGGTCTTTGGCGTGTTTTGAAAAATAAAATTCGGAGGCGGCTTCGGCGCCGTATATGCCCTTGCCCAGCTCCACTACATTCAGGTACACTTCCATGATGCGCCTTTTGCCCCAAATGAACTCAATAAGTATGGTAAAGTAGGCTTCAAAGCCTTTGCGTACCCAGCTCCGGCTTGGGTAGAGGAACACATTCTTGGCAGTTTGCTGGCTGATGGTGCTGGCTCCCCGGAGCCTCTTACTGCGTTCATCATGTTTCCAGGCAGATTTTATGGCATCGAAGTTGAAGCCGTGGTGGTTAAAGAAGTCCTGGTCTTCGGAGCAGAACACAGCCAGTTCCAGACTCGGCGAAATTTTGTATAGAGGTTCCCAGGTCTTTTCCATACGCACATGCTCGCCATGAACCAGGGCGGCGGTGCTTCTAATAAGCATCAGCGGGGTGATGTAAACAGGCAAAAACCGCAGGGCAACAACCGACAGGATGCTGAATGCAAAAAAGGCTATCATCAACCTCTTTGTCCATTTCCATAGAGACTTCAGCAGGTTCTTCATTTCTTCCTGTGTGTTGTAGGTGGTTTAACTGTTCTTTTATTCTTTAATCCATTTACCATCTCATCAAGCAGTTCTTTGGTTACAGCAGCAATGTGTTTCAGTTCTGCTTCGGTGATACAATACGGTGGTATGAAATATAACACATTGCCGAGGGGGCGCACCAATATTCCACGGCGGAGAAAAAAAGCGGCTGTCTTTTCCGAAAGGGGATTCAGGTAAGAAGTGCTTTCCTTCGTTCTTATTTCCAGCGCCATTATGGTGCCAAGGCTGCGGCAATCCATCAGGGCCGGATGCCCTTGAAATTGCTTTTTCATCCTCTCGAAAAAAACCGAAATGGCGAGTATGCGCTCTTGCGTGTGTTTGCTTTCCAATAAAGTGAGGCTGGCGTTTGCTGCTGCACATGCCAGAGGGTTGGCAGTGTATGAATGTCCGTGGTAAAATGTTTTGCTCTTGTCGGCCGACATATAAGCATTATATATATTCGCCGTACAGGCCGTAACGCCAAGTGGCATGAAGCCCCCCGTAATCCCTTTTGAAAGGCAGATGATGTCGGCTTTTGCCTTCAGGTAATCGGATGCAATAAATTTACCCGTTCGCCCAAATCCTGTCATCACCTCATCGGCAATGGTTATGCAGTTGTTTTTTTTGCATTCCCCTATCATGCGGTTTAGTATGGCAGGCTCATACATCACCATGCCGCCGGCGCCCTGCACCAATGGCTCGTAAATAAAAATGGCGGGTTCGCCGTTAAGAAGCTTTTTAAGCATTTGCAACGATTTCCCCTCTTTTCCCTTTACGGGTGCGGGTATTAACTTCACCCTGAACAGAAACGGGCTGAAGGGCAGGTTGAACACATTTCTTTCCGCTACCGACATGGCCCCGAACGTATCGCCATGATAGCCATTCTCGAAGGCAATGATGCGTTTCACCTTTTTTCCTTTGTTGTGGTGGTATTGCATTGCCATTTTAAGAGCCACCTCCACCGAGGTGGAGCCGTTATCGGAATAAAATATGCGTGAAAACCCGGGCAGGTGCTTAAGTAATCGTTCGGCTAATTCAACAGCCGGCTCATGGGTGCACGATGAAAAGGCAGCTTGTTCAAGCCGTTGGCATTGTTCATATATTTTACGGGCAATCACTTCGTTGGCGTGCCCGTGCAGTTTTACCCACCAGGATGAAAAGGCATCCAAATACCTGTTGCCCTTGGCATCATAGAGATAAACTCCCTTGCCTTTTTCAACTGAAATAAGGGGCGGCGCATTCTTCAGTTGCCTGAAGGGATGCCAGGTTACTTTATTATCGCGTTCGGTAAGGTTCATGCGGTTTGTTGTGCAAAAGTGGCATTTTTTTCAATTGGCCTTATTACCTAATGGGGATGGAGAAGCGATAGGGGATTGTGCCTTATTACAATACGCTTGTGAGGAGATATGCCATAAGTAGTTTTTTTTGAGCCGGCGGTAGAAAACAGAAATTTAATTGTAAAATACAATATTACTATTTGATGTGGATGTATCTATGTGATTGATAAACAGTATGAAAATTTCTTATTGGCAGATAATCATATAGTTGCATAAAAATAACGCTTGTTTGCAGAGGGAAGTAATACCGTTTAAATTGTTTAAACATTTCAACAGCTATCAGGTATCTGAATATCTTTGCCTGTGTTCCAAATCCAAAAAACCTAAACAACCGGAATCAATTTCTCGTCACGTTACGCGGTTTAATATTTTATTTTTGTCATTGAGTAGACTGGGGTGTTTATGAAGAAGCCTTTTATATACCTAAAAAACAGATGAATTACATTCTTTTCGACGAACCAGAAGTGAGGGCGCAGTTGCTTCCGCTTACCTTTACCCGCCCGGTTTGTGAAATCAGGCCAGGCATTATGACCATCAGGGAAAAATGGGAATCTGAACTGGGAGAAGCTACGTCCGTTCATACGGAAAGGTATCTTTCCGGCAAGTACCCGATAAGCGTTTCGGTAAGGGAGGATAATATCTGGATAAATGGCTCCATCTTGCCTTCAAGTTTGCTGGTTAAGGCAGTAAAGTCGCTAAAAGTGAATGAAATGCTTGTTACTGGCAATTCACTAATTGCAAAGAATTCGAGAGAAAGGCGGAGCATGGATGGAAAATTTAAGAGAGTTGAGTTTAACAAAGAAAGGCTTTTAAAAATAGAGAGGCTCTGGGACATTTTCGTAAAAAATGGCGACGCACTCAAGGATGATTTTCAGAGATTATGTCATGGCAGAAAATCTGCGGCGGTTTCAAAAACCAATACCCTGCTCGGCAAGGATATTTTTATAGAAAAAGGCGCAAAACTCGAATGTGCAATTATTAATTCAGGCTCTGGTCCTGTTTATATCGGTAAGGATTGTGAAATAATGGAGGGCGCTGTAATCAAAGGCCCCGTGGCTGTTTGCAGCGGAGCCGTTATAAAGGCCGGCGCCAAGATATACGGACCCACCACCATTGGACCTTATTCTAAAGTCGGAGGCGAGGTGAACAACAGTGTCATTTTCGGATATTCCAACAAGGCGCATGACGGATTTCTTGGCAATTCGGTTATTGGTGAGTGGTGCAACCTTGGGGCAGATACCAACAATTCAAACCTTAAAAATAATTACTCCGAAGTGAAAATGTGGAGTTACAAGGAACAAAGGGAAGTTGAGACCGGACTTACTTTTTGCGGATTGATCATGGGCGACCATTCAAAATGCGGAATAAACACCATGTTCAACACAGGCACCGTTGTAGGCGTCAGCGCCAACATCTTCGGTGCGGGTTTCCCCAAAAAACACATTCCGTCCTTTAGCTGGGGCGGCGCGGGTGGTACCAACGTTTACAGGCTTGCCGATGCCTGCGAAACAGCGCAGAGGGTATTTGAAAGAAGGAAGATGAGCTTCGGCAGGGAGGATCGGCAAATACTTTCCCATCTGCACGCCCTAACCATCAGGCAGGGCAAGCTGAAAGGCTAATTGTTTTTTTGGCCGGAACAACTCCCGGCTGTCTTTTATTTTTCACCTTTATTTTTGGGGTGGCGCAGCTTCCTTTTGAAATTGTAGGGGCAGTGCAGGCAGCCGTTTTCGCAGCAGTATCCCCGTTTTAGGTGGTAGGCTTCGGTAAAAACTTTATAGCCCTGTTCATTGTAATAAAAATCGGTGCCCTCGACAAATTCGTTTTTCGAGAAGAAGCCGGCGTATGACTCGTCGCTCATGAGATTTTTATAAAACTCTTTTTATGCAGTATGCAAGACGTATAAAGTGGCTCAACTTATTTTTTTGCAGCCAGTCCAGCGCTTTCTGGTCTCCTTTTACAAAATTGGCAACAGCAGCCCATTCAAACTCATTTAACTTAATTAATAGTCTGATTGCCGACTTGTTGCCGCCTATACCGGCATCGAAAGCAGCCAGAATTTTGTCGTTTTCGAACAGCCAGCTCATAGCCTCAACGTTGCCCCGCAGTGCCGTATGGAGTATG
>JABEUT010000119.1 GCA_013044305.1 Bacteroidia bacterium | reverse complement strand
TAATGGTATTTGTTTTCCGGCATCATTTAATCCGGTTTTTTAGATGAATCAATTTGTGTTAATGGTTGTTGGCTTTTCTGTTCTTTGCCTTGATGCAAAAACATGGTTCATCGTATTGTTAATACAATAAAGCATGTTGTTGGCTACATTATTTTCCGCAATTCAATTTGCTGTTTCCTTCAGCAGCTTCAGCATCATTTCCTCAACCTCATGGCTGTCCCATTTTTGTTCGATACCGGGCGTGGCCAGGATTTTTTTCATTATTGCATCCTGCCGCGCTCCTGCTTTAAGGGCGGCGCTGTAAGGCAGGTCGCTGAAGGTAACCATGGAGTAGAGCGGTATCCAGTAGCCGGGGTGCAGGGCGCTGAAACGGGCTTCAATTTTCTTTTGCAGGATAAAGGAAGGGTGGGTAACCAGGTCGCGCATCTCTGTAAAGTTTGCCACGGCCAGGTCGGCAATAGCGTCGGCATTGGGTTTGCGCGCTTCCTGAAACTCCCTGAATACATTTTGCCATGTTTTGCTTTCACCGACCGCTTCAGGTTTCCGGTTCGTGCCGAAATGCTTTTCCATTATCTGCTCCAATACCGAACAATCTTCAAACCCGCAGTTCATTCCCTGTCCGAAGAAGGGCACTATGGCATGGGCCGCATCGCCGGCGAGCAATATCTTATCATGAATGCTCCACGGGTAGCAGCGAACGGTTACGAGCGAAGAGGTAGGGTTGGCAAAGAAGTCGTGCAGCAGGGTAGGCATCACCGGCACTGCATCGGGGAATGTTTCCCTGAAAAATTTCTCTGCTTTTTCTCTGGTGTCAAGGGCAGCAAATGAGAGGCCGCCTTCGAAAGGCAGAAACAGGGTACAGGTAAAGCTGCAGTCAATGTTCGGCAGGGCTATCATCATAAAGGAGCCGCGCGCCCATATATGCAGGCAGTTCTTTTCCATGGCAAAGTCGCCGTTTTCAAGGGGCGGTATCAGCAATTCCTTGTATCCGTAATCGAGGTAGTGCTGGGAGTACTCAAACCTGTCGGTGCTAAGCTGAACATGCAGCCTTGCGGCGGAAAAGGCGCCGTCGGTTCCAAATATCCTTTTGGCAGGTATGGCAGATTCCTTACCGGTGGCTGCGTTTTCCATTTTCAGGTACATATCGTCCGATGCCGATTTGCCGGCAGGCGCGGGGGCCGCAACGGTACCTGTGAAGCGTTCATTAAAATGTATCCTTGCTCCCTTTTTTTCGGCCAGATCCATGAGCATGCAGTTGAGCCCCGCACGCGACACGGAATAAATAGCCTGCCCCTCCTTGCCGTATGGGTGAAATTGCGTATTCCCCTTACTGTCGTGCACCATGCGCCCTTTCATGGGTATGGCTATCTTTTTTATTTCATCGGCTATGCCTACACCCTGCAATGCCTTCCATCCGCGGTCGGAGAGGGCAAGGTTTATTGACTTACCCGCAGATATTTTCTGCTTCCGCATATCTGCCCTTCGCTCATATATTTCTGTTTTGAAGCCTCGTTTGGAAAGGTATATGGAGAGCAGGGAGCCTACCAGGCCGGCGCCAACTACTATAAAAGGCGGTTCGCTGCTTTTAACGGAAGTATGAGAATTACCCGGGGCAGTATTTTTATTTCTTTTCATTCCGGACGATGCTTTAATCGTTTATATTCATTCAACACGTTTATGTTCCGGGCTTCACCTGCCTGCCGTATCTTTTTTGTTGTTCGTAAATGGCATAACTTGCTTCAGGGGTGTTAGGTAGGTATCATCGGTGCACGGCGTAATGAGCTGACGGTAAACCGGCAGCTTGTATTGGTTGAGCCAGGGAGTATTTTTGGCTAGATAGCAGGTGATGCCCTTGTGGTAGTTGCCACCGCCCGATACCTTATAATTCGGGGCTTTTTCAACATCGTATTCAAAATAACCGGGCAAAAACCTTATTGTGTCGATGTAATAATGATAGGTGAGCGATTGCCCGTAAGGCATAAAGTCAATTACCATTGTATCGCGCTGATGGGTAATAACTATACGGTAGTAATAGTTGTTGTAAAGTTCGTAGCGGTATATATTGGTATGCGGCTTAAAGGTGAATATATTGTGGTACCTTGTATTGGTATCCCTCTGCAGGCAGTTCTGGCTTGCCGTTCCCGAGGCATCCGACATAAGCTGAAAACTCTCAATCTTGTATTCATCCTGGCCCGGATGGTTGATATATAGATAAAAGATGAGCGAGGGATATTCAGGCTGGGCATAGGCGTTCTGGTATAATACGGTACAGAGAATAAGGGTGATAACAGCTCTGCCCGCCCTTCTTAATAAGGTATTCAGAAGTACTGCGCCCGCAGGGGCCGACAGAAGCTTTGCCACCCTGCTTTTTATTTTTGAGCCTGAATCAGGTTTCATCCCGAAGTATTTTTCCTGTTCCTACTTTTCGCGCGCATTTCTGTAAATTTTAACGGCCGCCCACAGTACAAACCCGAATATCAGTATTCCTATTACGCCCCATAAAAAGCTGATGGTGTCCTTCAGGGTAACGATGAACACTATTGCTGCCAGAAAGACCGTGGCAAGTTCGTTCCACATGCGCAGCCGCACCGACGACCAGGTAATGACATCCTTCTGCAGCCTTTTGAAGATTACTTGGTTTTGAATTTGATAGAGTGTAAGGCCGAAAATAAAAATGAGCTTGATGAGCAGCCACGCCGGTACGCTGAAGCCGTACCTGCTCCATATTAAGGTAAAACCCAATATATAGGTAATTATTGCCGAAGGCCAGGTAATGCCGTACCACAGTCTTTTTTCCATTACTTTAAACTGATTTTGCAGGATGGTCTTTTCGGGTTCCGGTTTCTTTTCCGCCTCGGTATGATAAATGAACAGGCGTACTATGTAAAAGAGCCCGGCAAACCAGGTAACCACAAAAATGATGTGGAGCGGCAGTATATAGGTCATCGTTTTGAAATTAAGGGATAGAAGGCGTTTTCAATCATTGTAACCTGATAGGAGTCGCCCTTTTTAAGTACCGAGGCAATGTCGAAGCGCACCTCAAGAGTAAGGCCGGACTTATGCAGATATGCGTCGGCGGCTTTTATCAGATGCCTCTGCTTTTGGCGGTTAACGAATATTTCCGGTTCGCCGAAGGCGCTGCTCGATCTGGTTTTTACCTCTACTACTGACAGTATGTCTTTGTAAGATGCAATAATGTCTATTTCCTCCTGCCCGAAGCGCCAGTTGGTTTCCAATATCTTGTAGCCGAGCGAGCGAAGGTGTTTCACTGCTGCGGCTTCGCCTTCCGAACCGGTAATCTGGGTTTCGTTCATGTGTGCGAAGGTAGTCAAACTTTTTAATGTCTGTGCTTATGGCAGACCGTAACTATTATAAGTAAGCCCTTGAACCGGTTTCATAAAAAATCATAATTTAGTGGCGCCGTTAACGCCTATTTAATACTTAGCCTATGAAAAAATATATTGTTGTATTGGCCGTTTTTGTATCTGTTTCATGGATTGGGGCAGCCCAGCAAACCAAGGGACAAGCCGTTCATAAGCCTGCCGTGCAATTTGAAGGGGTAATTGATTTTTTTCAAACCAACGGCATTGACACAAGCATATATGCCTATTATATAAAGGGAAACAAGGTTAAATTGGACAATTTCGACCCTTCCACAAAGAATACTGAAGGCGCTTTTCTGGTTGACATCGGGGTAAAGAAAATGACGACCATAAGCCCGGTGCGTAAAATATATTTCGACCAGGCTTCCGGCGCTCCGGTAAAACCTTCGGGAGTGGTTAATGTGGTAAAAACGGGCAAAAAGCAGGTACTGTCGGGCTACACCTGCTGGGAGTATGTGGCAACCGACGAAGCCGAAGGCATAAGAATTCACTACTGGCTGGCTTCAGGGCATTTCAATTTCTTTATCAATACCCTGCAAATACTTAACCGCAAGGACAAAAGCTCGGAATATTTCCTTCAGATACCGCACACCGAGGGAATGTTCCCCATGCTGTCTATCGAGGAGGATATGAAAGGCAACAAGAAAAACGAACTGAAGGTAACAAAGGTGGAAAGAAAGGAACTGAAAGACGATACTTTTGCCATTCCATTCGGGTATAAGGAGTTTAAAAAATAACAGCTCCTCCACAGATCACTGCAGCATAGCTCCCTTGGGGCTTACCTTTAATTCCATATTTCTTCCCATAAACAGGGGGTAGTTCTGGCTCCCATGGCCTGCCGGAAAGCCGAAGCATACGGGATAGCCGTAATCTTTCACCGCCTCCGCAATAATATCCTCCGCTGTTTTTCCGTAAGGCACCATATTGTCCTTCATATCGGTAAAACCGCCTACCACGAGTCCCTTCAGCTCCGAGAGTTTGCCCGCCCGCTTCAGCTGCATCATCATCCTGTCGATGTGGTAGAGGTACTCGTCAAGGTCTTCAATGAAAAGTATTTTACCGGCGAAGTGCAAATCGGACGGGGTGGAGGCGAGTGCGTAAAGCAGCGACAGGTTGCCTCCTGCAAGACTGCCGGCAGCCGTTCCGGCCCTGTTCAGCGGGTGGGCGGGCAGGCTGTACGATAGCGGGGTTCCGAATAAGGCTTGTTTCAGGCGTTCGAGCGAGGCGGCATCTTTTCCGAAGTTTACGGGCATGGGTGCGTGCAGCGTTTCAATGCCTGTATGCCTTGCAATGTGGCTATGGAAAACCGTGGCATCGCTGTATCCCACAATCCATTTGGGTTGTTTGATAAAATGTGAAAGATCAATGCGGTCTATCACACGTATGGCTCCATACCCGCCCCGTGCGCAGAATACAGCCTTTACCTCCGGATCGTTGAGCAGGGATTGAAAACCGGCGGCTCTCTGCTCATCGCTGCCGGCAAACTGGTTAAGGGAAGCATATACGTTGCTTGCCGTTTTTACGTTCAGCCCCCAGCCTCTTAATATCTCCAGTGCAGGTTTTAGTTCGGCTTCCGATATTTTACGCGAGGGGGCGGCAATACCCACGCAGTCGCCGGGCTTTAAATAGGGTGGGCATATTGATTTTTTTTCTGTCATGGGCTTGCAGGGTTTATGCCGATGCTTTTTTACTTACCGTATAGGTACCCATCATGGCGCACAGTGTGTTTACCAGAGGAACCTTTTCCAGCCCTTTCCAGAATGAATAAGTAAACTCCGGCACCAGGCACCGGCGCGATACGCCTCCGCTTACCGTATAAAGAAAGGCGGTATGCAGCTTTATTGAATCTATACGGAGCTGCGGAAAAGCGCTCTCGAACTTTTTCCTGTCCCGTATCATCGTAATATATGGTATGGCGCCGTTGGCTCCGCTTAGCGGACCGGTGGAATCAATCTCCCAGCCTGCTCCGGGTAAAAAGGGTTCGTGGTGGAAATGCTTGTATATAAATTGCGACAGAGGCGTGTTTGCCGGTTCTATCATAATTATTTTACCGCCGGGCTTAAGCGTTCGTTCCGCCTCCCTGAAGAAATTGTAAGGGCGCGGTATGTGGTGCAAAACATTAACCATAAAAATTCCATCCAGTTCATTATCGCCGAAGGGCATTTTTTCGGCTGAAAACTGCATTTCTACGTGGGGCAGCGGCATAATGTCGCTGGTAATCACATTGGGCAGCAGATCTTTTAAAAAACCACCGCCCGAACCAATTTCAAGAAATCTGCCGCCGGGATTTTTAGCGGCTTCAGCCATAAAGGAGCCATACCACTGAATATAGATTTTCTTCAGGAATTTTTTCGACAGAATGATCTCCCTGTGCCTAATAGTAGTTTGCGGATCGTCAAGGTGGGTCTCTATACTATATTTTACAGCCATAACATTTGCAATAGCATGGTAAAGATATGGGTTTGAATAAATATGCCACAGCCTTGTGTGAAAAGAACCTTGTTTTTTACATTTTTTCATGCTCCGCCCCGCCATCTGTAATGCGGCAAAGCAGTACTATTGCTCCTACTCCCTTGAAAGTAAGGCAATCTGCAGTTTGAACAGGATGCGCATGATGTGAAAAGACATCCAGCATGTAAATTGCTGAAATGGATTCATACGCTGGTGGTATTGCGGATAGGTAATGCGTACGGAGTGATCCATAACCCTTTGCAGTTCCTTTTTAACAGAGGCGCAGAAATCAGGATTGTGGGAGGCCACATTGGTTTCAATGCTGCCGTAATCGCTCAAATGGTTTACATTATATGAGCCCACCGTTGCCCAGTTATTATCAATGCAGGTCATTTTTCCGTGAAGGATGGTTTTTTCCCACTCGTATATTTCAAAATTGTTGCGCAGCATCCAGCCATACAGCCAGGTGGTTGCTTTTTGAACCAGCGCAACATCCGAGGCACCCTGCAGGATAAGCTGCACCCGCACATTTCTGGCGGCTGCCTTACGAAGCAAATTGCGTATGCGCCTGCCTGGAAGGAAATAGCTTCCGAGAATTACTATGGAAGATTGCGCCTGCATTACCACATGACGGTATTTGCGCGAAATGTCTTCTCTTTTATACAACCAGTCGTTTTGCAAAATTTTTACGTCTATACCCCCGGTGCTGCCGCTTATGGGTGGCTTCCTGTAATAACTCTGCCTTATTCTGGGGCGTATTCTCAAAATTTTCCCTTCCCAGAAGTGGCCGCACAAGTAGGTGATATAGTGACACACCGGACCGGATACATACACCGCATAATCGAGCCAGGGGGTTTTATCGCCCTGCACCCTGTACTTGTCTTCAATGTTTATGCCTCCAATCAGGGCTTCCTTATCGTCGCCTGCGAGAATTTTGTGGTGCAGGCGTCTTCCGAAACGCAGGTGGTGGTTCACAAAAAGAGGTGAAAACTTACGGAAATTTATGCCTGCCTCCTCTATCTGCTTTATGGCGTGGCTGCCCAGGCTCATGGAACCAAAGGCATCTACAAGCACATATACATTTACGCCTCTTGCCACCGCATCCTTTAAAGCTTTTATAACCATCGCGCCCGTGGCGTCATCGGTAAAAATATAGGTGTTCAGGCGTATCTGCCGCGTGCTTCTGCCGATAATATCCAGCGTTCTGGAAAAATAATCTTCTCCGCTGAAAACAAGTTCAAGTTTATCGGCTTGCAGCATTACTGAACCGGCTGCCGGTTAATGGCATTGAATAATTCTTCGCGTTTCTGGCGCAGGTCTGCCGCCATGCCTATTGCCGCTTCCTTAACCCCTTTGCCCAGCGCCTCAATGGCCAACAATGCAAATTCTCTGGGTTTCATGCCCCTGTCGTTGAGCTGCCTTTTATCTCTTGCCCCCTGATCGAGCTCGGTATCCACAATGGGCGGTATCAGTTCATAAACCTCTGTGGCTGTATTGGAGAGCTGGTACCTTAGCGAGAGCGTGAACGAATGCAGGGCGGCTTTGGTGGAACAATATACAGGGGTGATGGCAAGTGGTGTAAAAGCCAATCCCGAACTTACATTTACAATTGCCGATGCAGGCTGTGCGGTAAGTTTTGATATGAATAATGCACTAAGATGTATGGGGGCGGTAAGATTGGTTTCAATTTCTTTGGCAACATCGTTGTGGGTATAAATGCCTTTGTTGAACCGAACCTCGCGCTGTATTCCTGCATTGTTCACCAATACGTTCAGGGCCGGAAAATTGCCGAAAGCCCAATCCATCAGTTCTTCGCGATCCTTCCGCACCGACACATCGCATACCCTTGTAATAAGGCGCGGGAGCTTGTGTTTTGCCTCGGCAAGTTTGTTTTCTCTGCGCCCGCAGATAATAACGGTATTGCCGAGGCGTATAAATTCACCGGCAAGGGCGAATCCTATTCCGGTTGCGCCGCCGGTTATCAGAATGGTGTTATCGGTTAGTTTCATAATTATTAAATTATCTATTCGCTTTCTGCCCGCTTTATTTCACTAAATCCATTTTCATCCGCAATCAGAACCGATGGTATTATATCTCTTTTGGCTTTCAGGTATATGTTGTATGTATCGTCTATTGCGATGCGGGAGAGAAGGCTTTGCTCGTAAGTACCATTCAAAGCCATGATGAGTTCGCATATTTCACGTATAGGGTAATTATCCTGCTCGTTGCCTGTAATGTAATCGCACCATTTATTTTTCACCGCCAGGGAACGGAAGACGGGGTTGGCGCTTTTTTTTACCATAAAACGCAAGCCGCATTCCTTTGCCAGGGCAATATCGTTTATATCGTCGAAAATAAAAGCCACCTGTGCGGGAGTTAACTGGTGCCTGCTGCAGAAGTGAGCCATAGCTGCCGGCTTACGCAATACCTTCATATATACGCCATTAAAAAAATCGCGCCGCGCAAAATAAACGGCGCCCGGATTATCTTCGCCGGTAATAATTGCGCATGGAGGTATGGCGCCTTGCGATTTAAAAAAACTTAACCGAAGCAGGTTGAGTCCGGCGGCATCGGGTTCGGCAAATAGCGTTGGCGCCGATTTACTTTTAAATCCCTTGTTGAAAACCCCGTCCCAGTCGAATATGAAAGCCTTTATCCCGGCAAGTTTTTCTTTAATTTTTTCGCTGTTGAGCACAAACTGCCCGCCGAGTGCGGTAAAAGCCGATGTTATTTCATTTATGTTGTTCCAGTCTTTCATACTTTCATTTTTGCATTGATTTGAGGGCAGTATTATTTATTTCATCTTAAAAAACCACCTGCTTTGCAGGTGGTAATGTTCTGATGGCTTTGCCTTATCTTTGTGGGCATGAGCAAATATAAGAAGTTATCGC
>JABEUT010000118.1 GCA_013044305.1 Bacteroidia bacterium | reverse complement strand
GCGATAACTTCTTATATTTGCTCATGCCCACAAAGATAAGGCAAAGCCATCAGAACATTACCACCTGCAAAGCAGGTGGTTTTTTAAGATGAAATAAAACATAACGACCCTGAATCCAAATTAAAAAAATTATATCTTTGTTTCATGAATCAGCTAAACCTCAAACTAATCCATCAGCCATGAAAAAACTACTACTTACCCTGTCCGTTATTTTTATTTCCATCCTCCCTTCGTTCGCACAGTTTACCATGTACGGCATGACAGCCCTTGGCGGCGACAGCGGGGCGGGCGTGGTGTTCGGCATAACCCCTAACGGCACCTATACAAAAATAACAGATTTAAAATTTACCTATGCGGCCGCTCCTGCCGGCGGCCTGCTGCTTGCATCCGACGGCAACTTTTACGGCATGTCTGGCGAAGGCGGTTACAACAACAGCTGCACCATGTTTAAATGCACCCCTAACGGAACGCTCACAACCGTAATTAATATGGATACCGTTTGGGGCTCCAGCGGCCCTTCCGGCAGCCTTATTGAAGCCACGGATGGCAACATTTACGGTATGACCACCTTTGGCGGTGATTCGTCGAATGGGGTAATTTTCAGATATGTAATTGCCACCGGAAGATATACCGCTATATTCGACTTTCGCGGAACTACAGGCTGCACGCCTTACGGCGATTTGCTGCAGGCCTCCGATGGTAACCTTTACGGCATGACCTCTGTCGGCGGCGCCCATAATCAAGGCGCTATTTTCAAATGCACGCTCACAGGTACGTTCACCAAACTCTTCGATTTCGACAGCGCTTCGGGCTTCTCCCCTTTCGGATCGCTCATACAGGCTACCGACGGTTATCTTTACGGCATGACCATGATGGGCGGCCTTCATGACTCCGGCACAATATTTAAATGCAGCACAACAGGCGCGTTTACCAAAATATTCGATTTTACGGAAACAAGCGGCGGTATGCCTTTTGCTTCTCTGATACAATGCACCGATGGTTACCTGTACGGTTTAACCTATGCAGGAGGAGCCGATACTTCGGGAACCCTGTTTAAGTGCAGCACCTCGGGCTCGTTCACCAAGCTGCTCGATTTTAACGGGCCCAATGGTTTAAAACCTATGGGATCGCTTTCACAGGGTACCGACGGTTTGCTTTACGGAATGACCTCATACGGAGGAACCGGTAATTACGGAATTGTGTTTAAATGCACCACTTCGGGAACCCTTACCCCCATTCTTAATTTCAACATTACCAATGGACAGTACCCAATGTACGGACATTTAATTGAAGGATCGAATGATTTGGGTATTAATGAAATGGCGGCAGCAAAAAATGAGATTAATATTTACCCTGATCCGAACAATGGCACCTTTCAGTTAGCTGCCGGCACCGCAATGCCTGCCGGTAACAACAGGATGGAAATATACAATATGTCCGGTGAAATAGTTTACTCAAGCACACTTTGCGGCAACCTTAGCAATCTGCAGGTAGATATGGGCAGCCCGGCAAAAGGAATTTACATTTACAGGGTAACAAGCGGCACAGGAAGCATATTGGGAACAGGCAGGTTTGTTGTGGAATAAGCAGTTCTTTCCATACACCCCCGGTACCGGCGCAGCCATACATAGGCCGGTATAAATGAGCAGGTTTATAAATTAAGAATCTTTGCAGATTTAGAAACTGTTTAAATTTTGTTTTGCGAAGTAATTATAGTGTATTTTTTGAGCGAAACAAGGCGAATTTTGCAGAGATAGCCGGGCAGCTATCTCGAAAAATTCAACTCAGTTGTAGCCAAAAAGACACATAAGAATGAAATTAAATAAATTTTAAACAGTTTCTTAAAGTTACGCCCAAAATTCACTTATTTATCTGTATGGGTTTTGATGACCTTCGTAACTCTTGACAGGCAGCGTTAGTCGCATGTCCTAAATGCCGGGAGATGAATATTTCTGGACGCTATTTTATTTAAAGAGGCAACAACTCCTGGTGCAAAATAGCAGCAAAAAAGTAAAATCGCTAAAACTTACCCTGCCGTCTCAACTTATACCAATGGTTTAAATATTATCATTGAACATATTGTTTATTAATTGTTTATAAAGATTTATAGCCTTTTTTTGATGATTAGTATTGGTTATCTATAAGATAGACAAAAAAATATCCCTAAAAAATGGACAAATCTTAACGTTTAGCCTTAACTATAACATGGTGTAAAAACTATACGCCATAACATCGCAGTTTCATCGCAGAACAGTAATCAATACTACTGGCTTACCAGCTTAACGGCATCGGGCAATGGAATTCTTCTTTCTTCCCATTGGGCTACCACAAAAGCATCGGTATAACCAAGCCTTCTTAGTTCAGTCCTTTTATTTTCGGCCTCCTCAACGGTTGCAAAGTCGCCAACCGTGTATTTATATAATCCGTCGGCGTAAATCTCGTTGGTTAAGCCGCTTAATTGAAAGAAGACACTTGCCAGATGGCGCGGGGTACGGGTAGCTATAATCTGCACTGCAAACACTACAACAGGGGCCGACATAGGGTGGATGCGTGTTTCATACAGCGAAACCGGTTTAACGGCAAGCGGCAGTGTATGTATTGCCGTTTCAAGGTATGGCTGTGCCGGATGATTGCGGTAATAGGCAATGTATTTCCGCTTTAATTGCTCATTTATCATGTCGGTGTAGCTGTAATTATAGTCGAAGCCGTTATATGGATTGTTAAACCATATATTTGCGATAGGGTTCTTCAGCGACGAAACATCTATTCCGGCAATATCCTCAAACAGGAAGGCGTCGAATTTAAGGGTATAGTCGGACCAGCGCTGGTCGGG
>JABEUT010000117.1 GCA_013044305.1 Bacteroidia bacterium | reverse complement strand
TCCTTGCAGATACAAATACAAAAATGCAACTGAAACAAACCAGGATGGGCGCTTTCCATTTCATTGGAACAAAATTAGGATTTTCCTTATACGCTCTGCTTTTAACCAATTTGCAAGGATGTAGCCCGGCCTCCCTTTTAAATCAGCAGCAACCGAATTGCAGGAAAAGCAATGCGACACAGTCCTTGAAGGTGCAGCATTGTTTACGGTTTTCAGTGCAATATTCGTAATAAAAACCTACCTGGCAATCATTACCTTTTTCACCGTTTGTCCGTCGGCGTTGGAAACAACCACACAGTACAGACCGGCAGACAGGTTAGATACATTGATATTTACCATATCGGTACCCGATGGTATGACCGATTGATAAACCAGTTGCCCGACCGAAGAATATATGTACACTTGCTTTGTTTTTGCCGAGGCATTCAATCCTGCAATAGAGAGCTGCCGGTTGGCCGGGTTCGGATAAACGTCATAATCTATATTTTCCGACAGGTTATCTATGCCCGTAAGGTTTCCTACATAAAAGTTCTGCATGATGGAAGTGCCGAAATCGTTTTGGAAGACCTTAAAGTTAAAGCCGTTGGTTTTCTTAAAATACAAATTACCGGCACCGTAGCTGTTGTCCCAGAAATAAAGCCCCTGCTCGTCGGCGGCATCCAGCTCAAAATGGTAGCATCCGGGGCTAAGATGAACCGTGTCTTTATAAGTGGTGGAGTTGGCAAAGCCCGATTTATTATCTACAATATTTCCTCCGGCATCCTCAATAAAATAGGAGTAGGAAGCTGCGTCGGTGTTTGTTGAAAGCTGAATAATGAAAGAGGAAGGATAGGTAGGTACGGTATCATACTTTACCTGCATGTAATTATTATCTGCATATTGATCCACACCCCCGTTCGGGTTGCTGATGGTAACGGCAAAAATGTTTGAGGGTGCAGATTTCAGGTATGCGGGCGGCAGGTACACCGTGGCCGTATCGTCGAAAGGCAGTGAACCGTTCCATGTATAGTTATAGGTTTGCCCGCCCAGTTCTCCGTAAGTAAAATTAAGGCTTGTAAGAGTGGTAGAGCCTGTGTTGCGTATGAGTACTTCGGGGCTGCCGCAAACCGGATTATAGCGGGTGTATGGGGCATAGATATTTGGAGAAATAATATCTTCCACCGCGGCATCCAGAGTAAATTTGGGGGCACTGTAGTATACGAGCGATGTACCGAAAGTATACACGCTTCCACCGTTGGGCGAGGTATAAGGGTCGCAGGTGATATCAAGTGTATCTGTAGCTCCGCGCGTTACATAATTGGTCAGGTCGTAGAGATATGGATTTACCAGTGCGCCGGGGCACCAGTTGGCGCGGTTAAAGAGCCATGTTCCGGCCTGGTGCCACAGCGGGTTCATGCCGCAGTTGTCGCGCCACACAAATGTGGAGCCGGCCTGGGTATGATTTACAAGTATGTGGTTGTAATTGGAACAAAACTCCTCACAGTTGTTACCATCTTCGCCATGCCCGGTTTGTATTACACGTAAGCGCGTGGCATGGGCTGCAGTATCAATTTTCATGGGTTTGGGCACAAGGTAATTGGATATGGGATTGCCCGAACTGCCGTAAGGGAAGGTGCCATTCCACATATTTATCACTTTATAGGGGTTATGATCGGGCGTTCCCGTAATCATCTCAAACTGACAGGTGGCATTGAACCCGTTTGTCCAGCCGCTGTAAAACACTTCTATCTGAACCGAGTCATGGAGCAAGGAGGAGAAATCCGTAATGTCGAACCGGTAGGGGAATGTCCAGTTTCCCGGATAATACCCCCCGTATGGGGTAATCATTCGCGCAAGTTCATACGAGGCAATGGAATCGAAAACCGAATAATAGGGGCAATGGGTAAGGTACATGCTTGTGTCGGGTTTAACGAATGCCGAATCAATCACCTTGCCCGTGGTGTCAAAGTATCTGTTATAATAGCCTGCAATCCACCAGTGCACAGTATCGGTAGGCACATAAGGTTTTGCACAGATTTTATATTGAACAATGGTATATGGGCTGTTAGCGGTTGAATCTGTTTTGTGAGTAACGGTATCGTAAAAAGTTTTATATGTAGTGTCGAATTTTACCTTAACCGAATCCATCTGGCTGCCGTTTACAGTGAATGAAGGCCCCTGCACAAGGTTGGAGTCAAGATGGTGCGTGTTCTGACGTAAAAAAATCTGAACCGTATAATCCCAACCGCTGCAGCTGCCTCCGCACCCGAGCGTAAAGTTCAGATACACCTTCCTGTACGACACTGTATCGGCCGGAAAAACTCCCCAGCCGAGGTAGCCGGCAGGCGGTGAGGTCATGCGCACATTATTAGGCGCCGTAACATAAATAGTATCTGCCGGCTGCGCCCAAGCCGTTTGAAACAGCAAGGAAAAGATTACCGGCAACAGAACTGCGCTAATGTTGTTTCTCATACTATGGTGAGTTTAAAGTTTGATTCGTCGGGTTTGAAAGTGCTAAATTACAAGAAAAACCATGCGAATATTATTAAAAAAACGATTTAGGTAAAAAATATCCGACCAGACACATACAAATAATAAATTGTCGGAACAGCCGGTAAAACTTTATTCAGGATGTTATTTTGTATAAATTAGCCAAATTAACAAACCGGAATATTCACCTATTTAATATGCGAAAAAAAATTAAGCAACCCGGAGCCGATGAAAGGTTCAATGCACTGATGGACAAAATAACCCCGGATATGAGTGGCGAAGCATTGCTTCAGGTTATAATTGCCATAGAGAATTTAAAACTTGAATTTCCGGAATGGACCAAGAAAAATAAGCCAATGGACTTGAATGAAATGACCGATTGGGTGCAAACGGAAGAACAGGATGGGCTGGATACAGCAGAGCCTTGTGTTTATTATTATCCGGGACTGGGTTATAGCCTGAACCGGAACCCGGGAATATTGGCACATCCCTTATCGGAGCAAGATATAATGAGATTGATTGCACAATATTTGAATACCGGAACAGGTAATTCAGTACTAAATTAAATTACGGCGCTCATGAACCTTTCGGAAAAACAGATTTCCTTTTTCACCTCTGTATCTATTTCCGTTGTGATCTTCCTGACGCTTTCAGGCAGCACCTGTTACTGCCAGAACCAGCTCGTGGATTCGGTACTTCAAAAAACAGAGACCGACTCGATGTACAAGGCGTTAAGCAGCCTGCGCGATGACACGGTTAAAGTTAACAGGTTGAATACTTTCAGTGAAAAAATAAGAATGCTCAACCAATACGATTCGGCTAATTCCTTCGGATTAAGGGCTCTTGCCATTGCCACGAAACTACGATATAATAAAGGTATAGCGGAAGCATGCCGGAATCTCGGAGTGGTATCCAGTTTGCGCGGCGATTACCCGAAAGCCCAGGAGTATTCATTTAAGGCGCTTGCCATAAACCGGGAAGCCGGAAATAAACGAGGTGAGGTGCGCAATATGGGTACCATCGGCTACGCATACTTTCAGCAGGGACAGCTCGACAAGGCCCTTGACTTTGAATTTAAGGCACTGGAAATGGCAAGGGAAATAAAAGATTCCGATGCCGAGGCTAATATGCTAAGCACTTTAGGCGACATCTATTTTAACCAGGGCGACTACTCCAAATCTCTCAACTTCGACTTTGAAGCACTGGCAATAAAAAAAGGACTGGGCGACCAGAGGGGCATTTCACGCAACTATTACCTCATAAGCAATATCTACCAAAGTCAGGGAAATTTTGATAAGGCTCTGGAATACTGCAACCAGGCCTTAGCCATTAACAACAAGCTGGGCAATAAATTTACCATTGCCATTAACCTGAACAGCATGGGTGAAATATACCGCGCGGAAAAGAAGTACAATGAAGCTTTAACCTATTTCAATAATTCACTTGCACTTAACAAGGAAATAGGAGCGCAGAAATGGCTTGCCGTAAACCTGGGCAACATAGGGAACACATATTCACTAATGGGAGATGACATAAAAAACAACAATAAAGCAAAAGACACCCTCTATTCCAACGCGCTTGCTTATTACACCCGCGCATTAACACTGATGGAAGGCATGGGCAGCAACATAAACGTGGCCGATGACATGTACCGCATAGCCAACATTTACGCTAAAAAGAAAAACTATGGCAAGGCAAGGGCTTTGGCGGATTCTTCGTTACTGCTTGCACTGCAAACAGGCCAAAAGGAAGCAATACGCAATGCCTACCGCCTGAAATCAACCCTCGACAGCGCAACCGGATTGTATAAAGCCGGATGGGATGATTATAAGCAATATATTATATACCGCGACAGCCTGATGAAGGAGCTGAATGAAAAGAAAACACTACAGGCTGAAATGAATTACCAGTTTGAGCAAAAACAGGCATTGGAAAAAGCCGAGCAGGAAAAAAAAGACCTGCAATCGGAACAGGACAGAAAAAAACAAGCCATGATCCTCGATTTCTTTGTTGCCGGATTCCTGATGGTGCTTGCGCTTGCCTTTTTCATTTTCAGGGGGTACAGGCACAAGCAGCAAGCCAACGTTATTATTACCAAACAAAAGGCAGAGGTTGAGAAACAGCGCGATGTGGTGGAGCAGCAGAAGGGCGCTATTGAAGAAAAGCAAAAGGAAATACTCGATTCAATACATTATGCCCAGCGGATACAGAACGCACTGCTTGCATCAGACAGCCTGCTTAAGGCTAATTTAAAGGAGTATTTCATTTTTTTCAAACCCAAGGATATTGTAAGCGGCGACTTTTACTGGGCCACCGAAAAAGACAATAAATTTTATCTTGCCGTATGCGACAGCACAGGCCATGGCGTACCGGGCGCCTTTATGAGTCTCCTGAATATGTCGTTCATGAATGAAGCGGTAAATGAAAAAAACATTCACTCGCCTCATCAGATATTCAACCATACCCGCAAGCGGCTCATAGAACACATTTCGCAAAACGGAGGACAAGACGGTATGGATGGCATTTTGATGGAATTAAGCACCGGGCCGCTTTCCCTAAGATATTCGGCTGCCATAAACCTGCCGCTTCTT
>JABEUT010000010.1 GCA_013044305.1 Bacteroidia bacterium | reverse complement strand
GCTTTTTACCGTATCGGCGTTTTTTACCTGTACTGCAGATGATACATTGGCTGTGTTGGTCTGGTGGCTGCATCCATACACAGGTAAGGCGATGGTTAGCAGGCAATATATTTTTTTCATAAGGCGAGTCTTGTCAAATCTGGGGCAATTTAGCTTTTTTTTATTTATTACGCGCCTTGTTCCGGTACTAAAAAAACGGGTGGATGATGCAAGCGCCCACCCTTATGTAAAATGCTGTTATAGGTATTCAAATTCTCAAATCTTATATTATCTTTGCGCCCTTTAAAACAAGAACAACAGTCTCATTAATCATAAATCTTAAATCTAAATTTTTCTATGAATCTTATTTTGTTCATCGTTCCGGTAGTAGGGATTCTGGGCTTGATATATACTTTTATAGCCTCGCGCTGGGTGGAGAAACAGGATGCAGGCGATGAGAAAATGGAAGAAATGTCGGGTTATATTGCCCAAGTGGTAATGACATTTCTGAAATCAGCATGGAGGATACTCGGAGTTTTTGTGGCTATTGCGGCTTGTTTGCTCGCTTATTTGGGCACCACCGTTACAGACTCAAGCCCAATTATCGCAGTATCGTTTTGTATAGGAGCAATATTATCCGCCACCGCCGGGTATATCGGGATGCGCATCGCCACAAAGGCAAATGTACGCACCACGCAGGCGGCGCGCACAAGCATGAGGAAAGCGCTTATGGTTTCTTTTACCGGAGGGTCGGTAATGGGCATGGGCGTTGCCGGGCTTGCCATTTTAGGTTTGGGAAGCCTGTTTATAGTATTTTACCAGTTGTTTGTTCCCGAAGGCGCTGCCATTACAGGTCCTGAAATGAAAAGGGCTATAGAGGTGCTTGCCGGGTTTTCGCTTGGCTCCGAAAGCATAGCCTTATTTGCACGCGTAGGCGGCGGCATATACACCAAGGCAGCCGATGTAGGCGCCGACCTGGTAGGTAAGATTGAAGCCGGAATACCGGAGGACGACCCGCGCAACCCCGCTACCATCGCCGATAATGTGGGCGACAACGTAGGAGATGTGGCAGGAATGGGAGCCGACCTTTTCGGCTCTTTTGTGGCAACCATACTCGCTACCATGGTGCTCGGACAGGAAATAAAGGAAGGAACGGCCGATAACTACGGGGGCCTATCGCCCATATTGCTGCCGATGTTCATAGCAGGGCTCGGGCTCGTCTTTTCCATCATCGGAACCTGGTTTGTGAGGATTAAAAATGACAACGCCAGTGTGATGAAAGCTTTAAACATGGGCAACTGGGTATCTATTATATTAACCGCCGCCGCAGCTTTCTTTGCTGTTAAAATATTGCTTCCCGAAAACATGGAACTCCGCGGTGTGTCCTTTACATCGCTCAATGTTTATTTTGCCATTATCACCGGGTTGTTGGTTGGAACGGTCATCAGTTTCATCACCGAATATTATACATCTATGGGCAGACCGCCCGTGCTGAAAATCGTAAGACAATCGGCTACAGGTCATGCTACCAATATAATCGGCGGCTTATCGGTAGGAATGGAATCTACCGTTGCCCCCGTCCTCGTTCTTGCGGCAGGTATCGTTGTTTCATATCATTTTGCCGGGGTTTACGGGGTTGGAATTGCCGCAGCCGGTATGATGGCTACCACCGCCATGCAGCTCTCCATTGACGCATTCGGACCTATTTCTGACAACGCCGGGGGCATTGCAGAAATGAGCAGGCTGCCCGAAGATGTGCGCAAACGTACCGACGTGCTCGATGCTACAGGCAATACTACAGCAGCCACAGGCAAAGGATTCGCCATAGCCTCCGCCGCTCTGACTTCTCTTGCCCTTTTTGCGGCTTTTGTGGGTATTGCCGGCATTCATGCTATAGACCTGTATAAAGCCAATGTGCTGGCTGGCTTGTTTGTCGGCGGAATGATTCCATTTATATTTTCATCGCTCGCCATTTCGGCGGTAGGAAGGGCTGCCATGGATATGGTAAATGAAGTGCGCCGCCAATTCCGGGAAATACCGGGAATCATGGAATACAAAGCCACCCCGGAATATGAAAAGTGTGTGGCTATCTCCACCAAAGCTTCGCTGCGCGAGATGATTGCGCCGGGAGCCATTGCGCTCATAGTTCCTGTAATTGTGGGCTTCACCTTCGGGCCCGAAGTGCTCGGCGGCTTGCTCGCAGGCGTTACCGTCAGCGGCGTGCTTATGGGTTTATTCCAGAGCAATGCAGGCGGTGCGTGGGACAATGCCAAGAAATCGTTTGAAAAAGGCGTGGAGATAAACGGGCAGGTGTATTATAAGAAATCGGAACCGCACAAAGCCTCTATTACAGGCGATACCGTTGGCGATCCTTTTAAAGATACTTCCGGACCTTCGATGAACATACTGATAAAGCTAATGAGCATAGTATCGCTTATCATTGCTCCGCATATTGCCATAAAGGCGAACGACCAGGCTAAAACAACTTCCGCACAACCGAAAGCTCCCATACATGCCACATACAGCGCCGCGAATGCAGGTACTTCAGTTGCAGGAAATACTGCAATGGCTGTGGTAAAATAGATTTTCACCATGCTGCAAAGCGGTAAGGACAGGTCGGTGCTATGGAGACGGGTACGCCTTTATCTCTGGGGTTTTATTATCGGGCTTATAAGCGTTTATTTTATTTACGGCAACAAGCATGTTAAAATGCTTACCCCAGGCATGCTGAAACTTGACCAGCTTGCGGGACAGACCATTACTTACACCGATACGGCGCTATGCCAGATGAAATGCCAGAATGTAAGCAATGATGAAGTAAAGCAGGCCATGACCGACGGGAAAGTAGATACAAAAAAAAGCATCTCATTCCATGTGCCGCATCCTTTGTTTAACTTTACAGGCAGTACGCCGGGAGGGAAAAAGCTGAATATAATTTGCATTCAGCTGGATACCATTACACAGGTAACCATGGTGCGCGACATGGCAAAGCAGGATACCTGCAAATGCCCTTAAGGTTAAAGGAATAATTAAATTTCCATTTAAGCCAAAAAGGTTAAAAGGAACTTATTAGCACTGCATGTTAATTATCCTTAAGTATAACGTTTGTTTGCGAGCCGTTATTCGGGTTTGTTATTACTGCAAACAAGACGTGGTCGCCTGCATTTATGGCCAAACCTGCAGGATTAAGGCAAGTTACAGTTACACCAGCAAGATCTTGTACCACTACGTTACCTCCGCCTGTGGTTGAATTTTGCGCCTTTCCTATACCGAAGCTTAAAGTTGTTCCCGCCATAGAATTTTTATTTGTTGGTTATTAATGGCAGCAAATATATATTTTTGTCAGAATACCACCCCGGCAGAACAATATGCGTGTCTTCCTTGCTTGTTTCTTTTATTTGATATGCTGTTGCCATGCTCCGGCACAGGATATATTAAGTTCAATCTTAGGCAGCCCTCTTGCTGATAGTGATAAAGTGGTGAAATTACTTGCCGCTGCCCAAAAGTACGAAGGCAGAAACAGCGACAGCGAAAAAATTTATGTAGACACTGCCCGTTATTTGGCAATCCGGGCAAAATACGTTACCGGAAACATCCGTGTAGATGGATTTTATTCTTCTATTTATGAAGATGAGGGCAAGTATGATATTTCGCTCAAATATGCCCTTGAAGCCATGAGGATGGCTGAAAAGAAAGGTGTTAAAAAACTCATTGCAAAATCCGCAAACAATGTTGCCATAGTTTACTATGACCTGAAAGCTTATGACACTGCTCTGAACTACTTTAATATGGAATTAAATCAATATTCGGAGATTCATGATACTATAGGTACTATTAAAGTATTGAACAATATGGGAGCCGCTTATATCAACGAAAAAAATTACGAAGAAGGGATGAAGTGTTACCAAAAGGGTCTTGCGATGTCCCTCGCCTTACATGATTCGAATTTATTGTCGGCTTTTTATACCAATATCGGCAGGATATATACCGAAAGGAAGGAATATGAGCAGGGATTGTTTTATGGTCTGGAGGCATACAGAATTGCGGCGTCAAGAAAGGATTATTATACCCTCGCATCTGTTGCAACAAACATTGGATTCATATATAAAGAACAAAAAAATTATGATAGTGCTCTGAAGTATTTTCAGAAAACAGACTCCATAGCCGCATTTCAGCAAAATGATAATCTTCTGCTTCTGGCTTTTCAGAATATTTGTTCAACGTTTTACAGGAAAAAATCTATTGATTCCGCTTATCGGTATTTATGCTTATATGATTCTCTTCAACAGAAAGTGTACAATGCCGAAAGTTCCAAACAAATAGCTGACATGCAGACCAAATACAACACGCAAAAAAAGGAACAGGCAATCATACTCCTGACTACAGAACGCAAGCACCAGCAGGCAGTTATTTATTTCATCTTCGCATTAAGCGCCCTGCTGCTGGCTTTTATCTGGTTTATTTACCGCAGCTACCGCCAAAAAAAGAAGATAAACATAGAGCTGGATGTTAAAAACAGAAAGCTTTCGGAAGCAAATGCCGTAATAGCCGAAAAAAATAAAGACATAACAGACAGCATCAATTACGCCAAGCTGATACAGAATGCACGTTTACCTGACAAGGCCATTATTACAAAACATTTGCCTAATCACTTTATTTTATATAAACCCAAGGATATTGTAAGCGGCGACTTTTACTTTTTTCATAAAAAGGAAACAGCCATTGACCTTGCCGCCGCCGACTGTACAGGGCACGTCGTTCCGGGGGCTATGATGAGTATGATAGGAAGCGAAAAGCTGGAATATGCTGTACATAATGCAAGCGAACCTGCAAAAATACTGGGTATACTGAACACTGAAATACGCGATGCCCTGAAACAGTCTGAAATACCAAATACCTCGCACGATGGCATGGATGTGGCACTATGCAGGATAGATACAAGCAATGGCATCGTTCATTTCTCCGGAGCCAACCGTCCTTTGTGGATTACAAAGAACCTCCAGAAGGGAGTGATAAATGAAATTAAACCCGATAAGCTATCCATTGGGGGCTTTACTCCGGCGGACCAACAGTTTGGCCAGCATGAGGTAAAACCGGATCCGGGCGATACCTTTTATATCTTCTCCGACGGATTTGCCGACACTTTCAACGGTAAATCAGGTAAAAAACTTACCACCAAAAGATTCAGGAACCTCATCCTGTCAATGCAGGATGTTCCTTTTAATGAACAGGAACATTTTCTCGACAATTTTATTGAAGACTGGAAAGCCGGGGCCGAGCAGACCGACGATATACTTGTAATAGGAGTACGGGTTTGAGCCGGATATTATTGTTTTAAACCTCTCCAATACGCCAAAACCGGATAGGTGTAGAAGTATCTTAATTCGTATAATTTATAAGGATGCAGAGCATCATCTTCTTACCTTTGTTCCACCAATGGGCAAAAAGAAGACTGATAGTGAGATGAAGGCATACCTTGATGCCATGGCAGACCGCTATAACAATCCCGATTTTATAGAATATGACCCGATTAGTGTTCCTCACCGCTATTCACTGAAAGAGGATATCGAAATTGCCGGTTTATTGGCTGCCACAATTTCATGGGGCGACCGGCGTGTAATTGTACGCAATGGACATAAAATGCTCGATCTAATGGGTGAGTCTCCGTATGATTTCGTTATGTCTTATAAAGCCGGGCAGCTTAAAAGCCTCGACGGATTTGTTCACCGAACATTTAATCATGACGATTTAAAGTATTTTATCAGAGCATTGAGACACATTTACAAAATGCATGGAGGGATGGAGAAAATATTCACTCTCCATGCCGATACTTCATCACTCCAGCCTGCAATTCATAAGTTCAAGAGAATATTTTTTGAAATACCGCACCCGCAAAGAACTGCCAAACATATTCCGGACCCGTTTAAAGGCTCGGCAGCGAAGAAAATGAATATGCTGTTAAGATGGCTGATAAGAAAGGATAGCAAAGGGGTTGACTTTGGAATTTGGCAATCCGTCAGCCCTTCCATTCTTTCATGCCCGCTCGATGTGCACAGCGGGAACATAGCCAGGCAGCTCGGTCTGCTGAAGAGGAAACAAAACGATGCAAAGGCTGTTTCGGAATTGGATAATGAACTGCGAAAGCTCGACCCTGAAGACCCTGTAAAATATGATTTTGCCTTATTTGGGTTAGGTATTTCAGGAGAATTTTAAACCTAACATATTTATAATTAAACAGGATTTGCCGCCACCAAAAAGCAGGAGACTTAATACATAAATAATTGCACCCTAAGAAGCGAACATAAGAGATTTTAAATAGTTAGGATTCAACCATAGTTGAAAAAATATTC
>JABEUT010000116.1 GCA_013044305.1 Bacteroidia bacterium | reverse complement strand
CATATTTTGTGATAATTTCAGGCTCTTTTTTTTCGGGAGTGTCCTGCAAGGCTGTTTCATTTTTGTTCGTGTCCATAATTTTTTAGAATTTAGAATTGATAATTAGAATGCTATGAATCAAACATACAAATAATAAATTACATAGCATATAATATATATATAGACTTATATTGCTTACGGTGTGATTTAAAAGCTAATGGAATATGAAGAAATGGGATTCAGCTCCCCCCAAAGGTTATATAAATCGCAGCGGGGACGCTACGCCTTACGTATTTCATTAATCGTAAAACTTACTCCACGCCCATGTATTTGTGGCTTTGCAGGGAAATCTGCCACAGGGGATGCTTTTGCACAAATTCTATAATATAAGGGAGCACCGTCTCTTTTTTCCCCCATTCGGGCTGGAGCAGCAGCCGGCATTTTCTTGTAACGAGTGCGGCATTTTTTTCAGCCCAGGCCAGGTCGTCGCGGTTATATACCACTACCTTCAACTCGTTGGCCCTGCGAAGCGATGCCTTTAAGGGCGGTTTTCTTTTCTTGGGCGATACGCATATCCAGTCGAACTTTCCGCGTATGGCGAAGGCCCCCGATGTTTCGAGATGCACTTTCAGCCCTGCTTTTTTCAGGGCGCCGGTAAGAGCGCTTAAATCATACATGGCGGGTTCGCCTCCGGTTATCACAGTTATGGGCGCGCCGGAGAGCGCCGCCCGCAGGGCTATCTCTTTTAACGGCATGAGTTGATGAGGCTTCGGCTTCCAGCTCTCTTTTACATCGCACCAGTGGCAGCCTACGGGGCAGCCTGCCAGGCGTATGAAATAGGCCGCTTTGCCGCTGTGCACGCCTTCGCCCTGTATGGTGTAGAATTGCTCCATTACCGGCAGCGCCGTTCCGTATTTCTTATCTGCCTTGTTCATTGTAAAGTGCAAAGGTAGCCGAACGATTGTAAACGAAAGCGCACAAAAAGCTATAAATTTGCCGAATCCGTCAACAAGCCGGCCGGATGCCGCAAAAACCATGAACGCAACGCACCAACGTTTTGTACTGCCTTATTCTATATTGCACCAAGTTGTGTTGTTGCTGCTTATCTCACTCCATGCGGCGGCACAGCAGCCGGCAGATACCACAGGCTGCACCAGAGCCGGGGCTAAGAATATTACGGCGGGCGGACTGAAAGAGGGCTGCTGGCTGGAGTATGTAAACAATCTGGATGAAATTGTGACTGATACAGGGGCGCCATACTACATGCTTACACGCTACAAAAATGGAATGCCACAGGGTATAGTAAGGCAGTATTACCGCAACGGACTGCTTTATTTTAAAATACCATATCGCAACGGACTTAAGGAAGGTGTTGCAACAGGCTATGATGACAACGGCAAAGTGCATGTTGAAATAAACTATAAAGCGGGAAAGGCTGACGGTAAAAAAACAGAATACTATCCCGGCGGCAAGGTGATGAACGCATACATATACCGGCAGGACAGCCTCGAGGATACCGTGTTCACTTACTATCCCGACGGGAAGCCGGAGATGGCCGTGCCTTACAGGAACAACAAAATAGACGGTACCGAAAGGAGCTATTACCCCGGCGGGCAGGTATCCGGGGAAACGCCCTACATAAACGGAGTTAGATGCGGTACAGGCAAAGGCTATTACCCCGACGGAGCCGTTCAGCGCATCACCAGGTATAAGAACGACATCCCGTCAGGAGAAGAAAAGGAGTTCTATTCAACCGGAAAGCTTGCACAGGTGAATGTTTATACCGGCGAAGACACACGTACCACAAAGATGTATTATGAGAGCGGAGCCTTGCAATCTGTGGTGCCATTTTCGGACTACAAAAAAAACGGCGTAGAAAAGGATTTTTACGAAGACGGGAAGCTGATGGATGAAATAACCTATGAAGACGGCAAGATGAACGGCACCGCCAAAGCCTATTATGAAACAGGCGAGGTATGGCGCGTTATGGTTTTGAGCAACGATATGATGAATGGCCCCGAAACGATGTATTACAGGAACGGCAGAATAATGCTGCGCTCGTTTTACACAAACGATACGCTGGATGGCACCGAAACCATCTATTATGACAACGGAAAAGCTGAAATGGAAAGCCCGTACAAAAAAGGTTTAAAGAACGGTACTGTAAAATTGTATGACAAAAATGGCGCTTTGCTGGAAGAAGACCTGTACAAGGACGGAGTGTTCATACAGGCGGTAAAACACGGGCAGGATAAATAAGTAGTTCGTCAATCAAAAATAATATGTGCGGTATAAACGGAATTTTGGGAATAAACGACAGCGAAAAGGCAGCGCTGCTGGTAAGCCGCATGAACAATGCCCTTGCCCACAGAGGTCCGAATGACGAAGGTGTTTTTACAGACACCGGCGTGGGGCTTGGCCATCGCCGCCTCTCCATCATCGACCTGTCGAAGAACGGGCATCAGCCCATGACTACCATAGACGGACGCTATACCATAGTGTACAACGGCGAACTGTATAACTATAAAGCCCTTAAAATGGACATGCAGCGTTCTGCCGCCGGTTCAACAGATGCCCCATATCCGTTCAGGACACAAACCGACACCGAGGTAATTCTTGCGGCATACCTGCGCTGGGGAGTAAAGTGCCTGGGATATTTCAACGGAATGTTCTCCTTTGCCATCTGGGATAATAAAGAGCGGGAGCTGTTCATTGCACGCGACCGCCTCGGCATAAAACCGCTCTATTACTGGCACAATGATTCGGTGTTCGCCTTTGCATCGGAAATGCGCGCCCTGCTCGAAACAGGACTGATGCCCCGCAGGGTGAGCGCGGCTTCGCTCAACGACTATGTATCGTTCCAGACCGTTCATGCGCCGCACACCATCATGGAAGATATACTGATGCTGCTGCCGGGGCATTACCTCCTGCTGAAAAGCGGGAACATCAGCGCCTCCGTTCAGCCGGTAAAATACTGGAGCGCAAACAGCTTCGGCGGAAACAGTGAAACGAAGCCCTATAAAGAAATTTGCAGCAACGTAAAAGAGCTGCTCGCCTCTGCGGTTGAAATGCGCCTGGTGTCCGACGTCCCCTTCGGGGCATTCCTGTCGGGAGGTATCGATTCGGGAATTGTGGTTGCACTCATGGCCCAGATCATGAACCGCAAAGTAAAAACCTTTACGGTAAGTTTTGGCGAAACGGGGTTCGACGAAACGCCGTATTCCGGACTGGTGGCAAAAAAATACGGCACCGACCACCAAAATATCATCCTTACCGCCGAATCATGCCTCGAAAAACTGCCTGCGGCGCTTGCAGCTATGGATCACCCCGGCGGCGACGGCATAAACAGTTATATCGTATCGCAGGCTGCCAGGGAGCAGGGCGTAACCATGGCGCTGTCAGGTCTGGGCGGCGATGAGCTCTTTGCCGGATACCCTTTGTTCAAACGCCTTTACCGTCTTCAAAAAATGCAGGGGCTTCAACCGCTTGCCAAACCCCTTCTCACAACTCCCGCCATTCTGCTCAACATGCTTATGCCATCGCCGGCTTCGGCTAAATTCAGGGAGCTGTGCAGGCTGCCCGGCTGGACCCTCGATAGCACATACCCCCTCATGCGGCAGGTGTATTCATATAAGGAGGCTGCAAAGTTGCTAAACAGCAATGCCGGTTTTACAAGGAGCGCAGAGTTCAGCTCGCAGCAGGGCCTGCTCTCGAGGATAAGCACAGCCGAACTGAACCACTACCTTGCCGATGTGCTGCTGCGCGATACCGACCAGTTCAGCATGGCACATGCGCTGGAAGTGCGGGTGCCCTTCCTCGACCACCGCCTGGTGGAATATGTGCTGGGCCTTGGCGATGACGCAAAGTATCCGCATACACCCAAAAAGCTGCTTGTGGATGCCGCCGGAGCGCTTCTGCCACCGGAGCTGCTGAACAGGGGAAAGACGGGCTTTACCCTGCCATGGAATAAATGGATGATGAACGAGCTATTGACTTTCTGCGAAACGAATATCAATAACCTGGCCGGGCGCAATGGCTTTAATCGGGATAAGATATTAAATTTGTGGAACAGTTTTAAGAGAGGCAGCGCCTCAACGCCCTGGTATAAGCTATGGCACCTGGTGGCGCTCGAAAACTGGATGGAGAGAAATAATGCAGAGTGCTGAAAGACCAGGGGCTTGCCAGGATAATTGATTGCCTGATTGAATGCCTTATTAGCAATACATCGGTTGATTTCGATTATATTTGATACTTTCGCCTATATTATTAAAGGTGTATGGTTTTAGAAATTCCTTTGCATGGTAAAGATGGTTTTTTATTGCGCCAAAGGGCATTTGATTTTTTTGGAAGATATGCAACAACCACCGGGGCTGAAAGAGGTTCCACAGAACAGCAATATTCAGGACTGCTTGCTGAAGTAGTCGTAAGGCAATTTTTAAACCTGCCTCACATAGAGGATGATAAAGACCGGAATATAAATCTCGGATATGATTTGCAATTACCTTCCGGAGTAAAGGTAGATGTAAAATGCAGAGGTGGTACACGACCTTTTGAAGAAGAATACGAGGGTTCGGGAGAAATGAAAAGAGAAGCAAAACATAATCTTTTTGCCCGTCAGGTGTATGATGAAAATCTTAATACAGATATTTATTTAATGATGCATTTGAGAACGCCAAATAAGTATAAAATGCCGGGAACAGAAAGGCAAAGAAGCTGGTGTTTATATGTGTGCGGTTGGGTTTCAAAAGAAAGAGTAAAACGTGAAGGGGTTTATCTGGAACGAGGAGCTATAACTGAACGTGGCGGTTCATGGTTTCCGTACAGAGGTCAGGAAATAGAATTTTATCACAGAAACCTCAATCCAATCTTAAAAATGGAGGACTTACTAAATTTAACTTTAATTGATGTAGAAGCCGATAAACTAAAAAACGGACATTACAATTTAACCACCATTGATGCTATACGTATAGCAATGGATTTATTCGCACGAGGACTGTTAGAAAAAAAGCATATTGAATTTATAAAGAATAAAGCGGGGATTGTTGGCGCCGCCTATCTTATCTTCAAATCAATATCTGCATTTGGCAGAATGGTTATTCAGGGAAAAACAGATAACTACAAGTGAACTGGACCAAATCAAAGTAGCGTTTCCCCTAATTCCATTTGACGGGATTTGATTCTATCTTCAGCCAGTTTTACATAATCAATTGTATGCTTTTTGAAACGAAAAGTATCCTCATTTTTCTCTATTCCGATAAATCTTCTTCCCTCAACTGCAGCTGCTACTAAAAAGGAACCGCTGCCGCAAGCATTATCTAAAACAATATCGTTTTTATTACTGAATGTTCTAATTAAATATCTGCCCAATTCAACAGGTTTTTGAGTAGGATGCCATACTTCTCCTTCGCTTTCAGCCGTTTTAATATAAACATAGTCATCAGGTTCGTAAAATAGAATGTCGTTAGGATAACGTTTGCCATTGCTATGCACGTGGCGTGGCTTAAAATCTCCGTAACTACCTGTATGCTGGTCTTTTCGAATTCCTTTGTCGTAAGGTTCCCCGTTTATCATTTGAGGATTATAAGTAGGCTGATTCTTATAGAAAATACAAATATCCTCATGTTTTCTCAAAGGCTGAATTTTTGCATTTAAAAAATTTGTCGGTTTCGATTTTATCCAGATAATTTTATACTTAAATAACTTCGCGTTACTCATTATTAACTTGGCTGTAAATAACCCTTGTGCTGTCAAAGCAATACATCCATTGTCTTTTATTATACGTTCGTATAAATTCCAAAGTTCATCTAAATCAATTATTGAATCCCATTTATTTTGAGTATGACCATAGGGCAAATCACACAAAACCAAATCAATGCTTTTATCGGGAAACTCTTTCATTAGCTGAAGACAATCTCCCTGGAGAACTTTGTTTGTATATTTTTCAATGCCCGTACTTATGTTATCTTTCATAAGGCAAAGTTAAAACTAAAAAGCTAACTTTGGCAATCGATAAATTTTATATTACTTTTTACAAGCATAATAGACTATTTTTCTGCAAGTGAAGAAAAAATACTCCTATTCACCGACTGGTTTTACCCGGGTTTTATGGCCGGCGGACCCATACAGTCGTCATACAACCTGATTACTCATCTCAAAGATTATTATGATTTTTCGGTGGTAACGCGCGACACCGATTATACCGACGCCGTGCCCTACAAGAACATTAAAAGCGACGCCTGGAATATATTGCCCAACGGGATGCGCGTGTATTATTTCTCGCAGAAAAAACTGAATATAGTGAACATGAAACGGCTTGTGGAAACGGAAGAGTTCGACATAGCCTACCTGAACAGCATGTACTCGCCGCGCTTTACCATTATGCCCTTATTCCTGCTTGGCAAATTGAAGAAACAGGTGATAGTTGCCCCGCGCGGAATGCTTGCCCCCAGCGCCATAGCCATAAAAAGCTGGAAGAAAAGACCATTTCTTCTGTGGCTGAAGAACAGCAGCCTGGTAAAAGATATTACCTTTCATGCCGCTTCGGTGCAGGAGGAAGCGCATATACGAAATGTGTTCGGAAATCAGGTAACCGTAAAAATGGCGCCCAATCTGCCTCATAAATACGATTCGTTTAAAACAGAACGGGGCGCCGAAAGGAAAAAAGAACCGGGCACAGTCCATTTCCTTAGCGTGGCGCGCATATCGCCTGAAAAGAACCTGCTCTATGCGCTGGAACTGTTGCAGAAGGCGCAGGGCAGCATTAAATTCGACATATACGGTCCGGTGTACGATTATCCCTATTGGGAGAAATGCAAAGCCGTTATGAACAGGATGCCGGACAATGTAAAGGTAAATTATTACGGGCCATTGGTTAAGGAGGAAACACCCGAGCGGTTCAAAACGGCACATTTCCTGCTTATGCCCACAAGGGGCGAAAACTTCGGGCACACCATACTCGAATCAATGATGTACGGTTGCCCTGCAATAATCAGCGACCAGACCCCCTGGATAAAGTTACAGGAAGCAAAAGCGGGGTTCGACCTGCCGCTTGATAACAGAGCCGCGCTAATTTCCGCCGTTCAGTCGGCTGTAGCAATGGATGCCCTCGAATACAGCATCTGGAGCGAAGGCGCACGGCAGTTTGCCTTTGGCTTCATCAACAATCCGCAACTGTTGCAGCAAAGCCTCGATATATTTAAAAATTAAGCCGCGGGAACCGCTACCCTGATGACCAAAATCAGTATCATCACAGCTTGTTTGAATAACGCTTCAACTATTGAAGGTGCTGTAAATTCGGTGCTGGGTCAGGATTACCCCGATGTGGAATATATTGTAATTGACGGAGGCTCGACCGACGGAACCATAGATATTCTGAAAAAATACCAAAGCCGCATTGCAACCCTTGTTTCTGAACCCGACGGCGGCATATACCAGGCGCTCAACAAAGGAATAGGCAAAGCCACCGGCGACATTACAGGATTTCTGCATGCCGATGATTTTTACAATGGCAGCGGAGTGCTTGCCAAAGTGGTAAATACCTTCGATATTTATAAAACAGATTGTCTTTACGGCGACCTGCAGTATGTAAGCAGGGAGAACAGCAACCGGGTGGTGCGCAACTGGATAGCCGGCAGCTACACCTATGGCCTGTTCCTGAAAGGATGGATGCCTCCTCACCCTTCGTTTTTTATAAGACAGGAATGTTATACCAGGTACGGCATGTTCAACACTTCACTGTCTATTTCCGCCGATTACGAGCTTATGCTCCGCATGATGCATAAGCATAAAATATCGGTGCATTACCTGCCCGAAGTACTGGTGAAGATGCGCACCGGAGGCAAAAGCAACAAGAGCCTCGGCAGCAGGATAAAAGCCAATATGGAAGACCGGAAGGCGTGGAAGATGAACAACCTGAAGCCGGGTATGTTCACCCTTTTACGCAAACCATTTGGGAAAATCGGGCAGTTTTTTTGATTAAATGAAACGTAATCAATAATTACCGACCTGTGCAGGCTTCTCCTGCTTTTCTACCTGCTTTATTAAGATTTACTATATTTGCTCACCTGTGAACGAAAGAAATGGAAACATTCCGGACAGAAAGCACGCCTAAGACACCTTCCATAATTTTTGACCCCGCCAAGGGGAAACTGGAAATTAAGGGACGGTCGATACCAGAAGACTCTATCGGCTTTTACAAAAAGCTGCTCGATCTGCTTGAGGAGTATGCGCAAACCTGCACCATTCCGGTACAGGTGGATGTAATGCTCGAATACTTTAACACCGCCTCGTCGGTATGTGTGCTGGAGATATTAAAGCGTTTTGAAGCGCTCCACCAGCGCGGCATACCGGTTGTAATAAACTGGCATTATGAGGAAGACGACGACTACATGCGCGAAACAGGCGACGACTTCCAGACCCTGCTCACAGTGCCCGTGCATTTAAAAGAAATAGAGCTTTAATTCAGGGCAATTTCCTGTTCCGTTTCTGCGCGGTTTTAGGGCATTTCACTTTTTGCCGCTTCCGTATTCCATCAGGTACCTGTTAATGAATTCGTCGAGGTCGCCGTTGAGTACTTCTTGCACATTGGATGATTCGTAGCCGGTACGCAGGTCTTTTACCAGTTTGTAAGGGTGCAGCACATAGTTGCGTATCTGCGAACCCCATTCTATTTTCTTCTTGGTGCTTTCAATGGCTTCCACTGTCTCCATTTTGCGGCGCATCTCGCGTTCATACAATTGTGATTTCAGCATCTGCAATGCCTTATCCTTGTTCTGAAGCTGTGAGCGCGACTCCTGGTTTTTTATAATGATGCCCGAAGGCTTGTGGTAGAGGCGCACGGCCGTTTCCACCTTGTTCACATTTTGCCCGCCCTTGCCGCCGGAGCGAAAGGTTTCCCATTCTATTTCGGAGGGGTTTATCTGAATATCCACGCTGTCGTCTATAAGCGGGTACACATATACCGATGCGAAGGAGGTATGCCTTCGGGCGTTGGAGTCGAATGGCGAGATGCGCACCAGGCGGTGCACGCCGTTTTCACCTTTCAGGTAGCCAAAGGCATAGTCGCCTTCTATTTCTAGGGTTACCGATTTCAAGCCCGCTGTTTCACCGTCCTGCTTGTCCACTTCCTTTACCGAGAAGCCTTTTTTTTCGGCCCACATCAGGTACATGCGCATAAGCATATACGACCAGTCCTGGCTTTCGGTGCCGCCGGCTCCGGAGTTTATCTCCACCACTGCATTCAGGCGGTCTTCTTCCAGCCCGAGCATGTTCTTGAATTCGAGTTCCTGGAGCAGTTTAATGGTTTGGCCGTACTGGGTATCCAGTTCTTCGGCTGTAGCGTCGCCCTGTTTAAAGAAGTCGTGTGTAAGCAATAGGTCGTCCATGCTGCGGTTCAGCCGGGCATAGGCGTCGGTCCATGACTTTTGCATCTGAATCTGTTTCAGAAGTGCTTCAGCCTTTTTAGGGTCGTTCCAGAAATCGGGGGCTTGGGTAAGAGCTTCCTGTTCGGCTATTTTTTTCAAACGTGCAGGCACGTCAAAGATGCCTCCCCAGCGTGTCGAATCGCTCTTTAGCTTCTTTTATTTGTTCTTGTGTTATCAAGGTTTCTATAGATATTAGCTAAATACTTATTTCAAATATACCTTTGTTTATCTTCCCATTTAATTTTTTTCGGGTTATGTTTATCAATGGCTGAATGGTTTCATCCCTGTTATTATGGGCTGCAAGGATAAAAATTGTTACAGGGAATTTTTTAATGCTTTGCTGGTATTTTAAGTTTTTATCTGTAGTAAGCAGAACATCAAACCGGTAAGTTGTCATTAACTGCAACAATTCTCCGTTTTTTTTGCCGCTCCATCCCATTTCCTCAATAGTTTTGACTACATGTTTGTCAAAATCAATCTTCAATGTTTGTGAAATATTTTCGTCAAGCAATACTTTCATCCAGCACAACTAATTTCTCCGCCTTATGCAAAACCTCTACAACTAATTTCTTTTTTACGGTTGGGAAGCTTTTTAAAAAATCATCAATGGAATAGGCGCCTTCAAGATAGTCAAATAAAGTTTGAACGGGCACACGAGTGCCTGTAAATACAGGCGTTCCGCCCAATATATCCTTATTTACAGTAACTGCCTTTGTTTTCATTTTAATAACGTTTATGAATATTGCAAAGATACTCTTTTCCCCACGTTTTTTTCTCTTTTTAACGGCGCCTATTAACTTCCGGAATAAACGTTTTAATTCAATAAATTCCCGGAAACTTCCCCGGGTCCGCTTCATTCATAATATTATACACCGCTTCGTAAATATCGTCTGCCGAAGGTTTGGAATAATAGTCGCCGTCGGAGCCGTAGGCAGGGCGGTGAGCTTTGGCGGTAAGGGTACGCGGGGCTGAATCAAGGTAGCGGTAGCCTCCCTGCAGTTCCAGCACCTGCTGGAGCATAAAAGCGGTGGCTCCGCCCGGCACGTCTTCGTCCAGGAACAGGATGCGGTTGGTTTTGGCCAGCGAGGCGAGTATGGTCTGGTTCAGGTCGAAAGGCAGCAGGGTTTGCACATCAATTATTTCGGTTGAGATGCCTGCCTCCTGCAGGATATCTGCCGCTTCGGCCGCCATGCGGCAAAGCGGTCCGTAGGTTACCACGGTTACATCGGTTCCCTGCCGCAGCACTTCGGGTATGCCGAGCGGCACTTTAAATTCGCCGAAGTTGGAGGGTGTTTTTTCTTTCAGCCTGTAGCTGTTCAGCGGCTCCACCACCAGTGCGGGTTCGTCGGCCGACAGGAGGGTGTTGTAAAAGCCTGCCGCCTGTGTCATGTTGCGGGGTACGCATACATACATACCGCGCAGCGAATTTATGATCATGCTCATGGGCGATCCGCTGTGCCAGATTCCTTCGAGGCGGTGCCCGCGGGTACGCACTATAACGGGGGCGCGCTGCCTGCCTTTGGTGCGGTAGGTGAGGGTGGCCAGGTCGTCGCTTAATATCTGCAGGGCGTAGAGCAGGTAATCGAGGTATTGTATTTCGGCAATGGGTCGCAGTCCGCGCAAGGCCATCCCTATTGCCTGTCCTATTACAGTTGCCTCGCGTATTCCGGTGTCGAACACGCGCTCTTCTCCATATTTCTTTTGCAGGTTTTCCAGCCCCTGGTTTACGTCGCCGAGGCGTCCTACGTCTTCGCCGAAAACAACCACATTGGGGTATTTGGCAAGCAGGGCGTCGAAATTCTCCCTAAGTATTTCATAGCCGTTCAGCACGGTTTCGCCGGGAGCATGCAGAACAGGCACGGCCTGAACGGTTAGCGCGGCGGAGCTATACAGCGTCGAATCGAATCGCCCGGCATTTTGTTCCGAATAGAGTTTTGCAAATTCAATAAGTTCATTGGCGGGGTTGCTTTTGCCGGTGGCGAGCAGCCTTGCCGCCTGCCTTAGGGATGTGCTTACGTCGCGGCGCAGCGGTTCTTTCAGTGAACGCAGCGCCGATGCCACAGATGTTATTTTTTCCGCCTGTGCCGATGAGTTTGCGGCGGCTTCTATCAGCGAAGCCGCTTTGTCTGCTTCCGCTTTTATGGAGGATGTAAAGTCGCTCCATGCTTCGTCCCTGGCTTTTTTTACCGTTGCTTTGGCCTGCTGTTCTATGGCTGCGAGTTCGTCTTCTGTGGCTATGGCAAATTTTAGCATCCACTGTCTCATCCTTTGTATGCAATCGAAGTCTTTTTCCCAGCGCAGGCGTTCGGGTGTTTTGTACCTTTCGTGCGAGCCAGATGTGGAGTGCCCTTGTGGCTGGGTTACCTCTTCCACATGAATGATTACAGGCACGTGTTCCGCGCGGCACAATTCCGCAGCTTTCCGGTATGTTTCGCAGAGTTCGGGATAATCCCATCCCTTTGCGCGGTATATTTCATACCCCGGGTTCTTTTTGTCGCGCTGCATTCCTTTCAGGGCTTCGGATATGCTTGATTTGGTGGTTTGGTACTTTTTGGGCACCGATATGCCGTAGCCGTCGTCCCATACGGAAACAAGCATGGGTATTTGCATTACCCCTGCGGCGTTTACGGTTTCCCAGAAAAGGCCTTCGGAGGTGCTGGCATCGCCTATGGTACCGAAGGCTATCTCATTGCCATTGCGGCTGAAGCGTTCGAATCCGGGGGTTTGCAGTGCGGCTGTATGCCTGTATGTTTTCGAGGCGAGGGCCAGGCCGAGAAGGCGCGGCATCTGGCTGCCCGTGGGTGATATGTCGGATGAGGAGTTTATTAAATCGGTAAGATTTGCCCATGATCCGTCTTCGTTTACCGTGGGGGTGGCGTAGTGTCCGCCCATCTGCCTGCCGGCGCTCATGGGCTCCGCTGTTATGTCGGCATGGGCGTAAAGGCCCGCAAACCATTGCCTGATGGTGAGGATGCCGGTTGCGAAGGCAAAGGTCTGGTCGCGGTAGTACCCCGACCTGAAATCGCCTTTCCTGAATGCCTTAGCCATGGCTAATTGCGGTATCTCCTTGCCGTCGCCGAAGATTCCGAACTTGGCTTTGCCCGACAGCACTTCGCGCCTGCCGAGCAGGCTCGCCTCGCGGCTTTCGCAGGCTATGCGGTAGTCGTTCACCACGGTTACTTTAAATTCTTCAAATGAAATTTCGCTGCTGCCTGCCATGTTTTGCATTTCTTCCGTTTTGGGCATAAATCAGTAAAGTTGAAATCCCGATAGCTATCGGGAGAAAGTTGAAAATTGTTATTTGAGTAAGCAGATGATTCGTTTAGTATTGAATGTTCAACAAATTTATGATTTGTTTCGGAACCGGCACGGCATTCCAATGATTTTTTTAGAATTTCCCCATCCATTCTAAAATTATTCAGAATAGGGGAGGCTCACTGCCCCGCAACTGAAAATATTTACAGCCCATTGAAGTAAATTTTTATTGCCTCGCGGCCAACGGTTTATAAATGTATGTT
>JABEUT010000115.1 GCA_013044305.1 Bacteroidia bacterium | reverse complement strand
TGCTTAAAACTTTTATTAAAAGAGGTCACGAGGTAAAAGCCTTCACCTTTACAAGGCAATACCCGAATATACTTTTCCCGGGTAAATCGCAGTTTGCAGGCGCCAATGATTCTATGGAGGATGTGCACGCCCAGAGGGTACTGGATACCATTAACCCTTTAACTTATTATAAAACGGCAAGGAGCATAATGCAATTCAGCCCCGATATGCTCATCACCAAATACTGGATGCCATTTTTTGCTCCGGCACTAGGCACGGTGACTCATCAACTGAAGAAAAAGGGAGTTGTAAACATAGCAGTGCTGGATAATGTAATACCTCATGAAAAAAAGTTCTATGACCGGATACTCACCCGTTACTTCCTCAACAACTGCAATGCCTTTGTGGCTATGAGCCGGAATGTGGCCGATGATCTCAAAACCTTCCTTCCTTCTGCGAATTTCGCCTTGCAACCCCACCCCATCTTTGATTTCGGGCAGGCTGTTTCCAAAGAGGCTGCAAAAGACAAACTGGGACTTTCGGCAAATGACAACTATATCATCTTCTTCGGATTCATTAGAAAATACAAGGGGCTTGACCTGTTGCTTGAGGCTATGGCTAATAAGCGCACAGCCAATTTAAACTTTAAGCTGATTGTCGCCGGTGAGTTTTACGGCGACAGTTCATTTTATATTAACAAGATCAGGGAATACGGGCTGCAGGACAAAGTGGTGCTTCGCACCGATTATATTCCCTCCGAAATGGTCAGATATTATTTTTGTGCGGCCGATTTGGTTGTTCAGCCATACCGCAGCGCCACGCAAAGCGGGGTAACGCAAATTGCTTACCACTTCGAGAAACCCATGCTTGTAACCGATGTAGGCGGATTGGCAGAAATCGTTCCAAATGGCAAGGCCGGATATGTGGTTCAGCCGCTTGCCGCAGAGATTGCCAATGCCCTTGCCGATTTCTATGAACATAAAACAGAGCGTGAACCTGCCATGACAGAGGGTTGCCGTGATGAGAAAAAACGCTTTCTATGGGATTCATTTGCCGATGGAATTGAAGGCTTGTATAAAAAGGTAAAAGGCTAAGTCTCCGGTCACCGCGGAAACGCTATGCAAAGCGGGGGGGCACGAAGTATTTTGATATGATATATGATACAGGCAACATTCTGAAAACCGGCAATAAATATTGAAAAAAAGTAATGGGCTTTAAGATTCGGAAAATACTAAGCCGGTTTCAAATCCTGAATCCTAAAGTTTACTCCCATTACCTTTAATTTCTTTCATAAGAAAAATATTTCTGACTGCGGTTGGTGCAATCACATGCCTTTTTAAGGCGATTACCTCAAAAGTAATTTCAGGTACCAAGACGAGGATTGCCTTGTAATTAGGAAAATACAAGATGTAATACAGGCCAAAAATAAGGTAACAAACATCTAACTCCCGTTAGAAAAGTCGTACCCTTGCCTGATTCAGGCCAAAATCAAAGAAAGATTATTTGTAATAGAAACCGACTGAACTAATTAATTTGAGGCAGACGGATAAAATGAAACTTGTTCGAACAGATAAATTTACTGGTGTATTTTGTATTATCACACCGGGGCTTTGCAGGCTCAACTGCTTTAAAATGCCTGTGATGAGGTAATGGGGGCTTTTATTGCCTGATACTTGTTGTTTCAAGTATCAATCGGTTGATATTCTCTTCCATACGGTGCTTTTCATCCACCCCAAGATCGCGGTCAATATCCTCAAACCGGAAATAAATTCTGTTTATCTCCTCATTATCAAATACCGTTTCCAGCATTTGAAACAGTTCATCGTTTTCAACAGCTATATGGTCCAGAATGGCCTCGGCATACATACGTAATTGTTTGCCGCAGCCTTCGTAATCCGATTTTTCTAATAATTGCTCGGCCACCGACAACATATTGCGGAAGTCCTCATGATGCTCAAACATCTCTTTAATCACACCATTATCCAGCAGTTCATTCTTCTTCCCCATTTCAGGAAACAGTACAATTTCCTCTTTGTAATGATGGTATTTGTCGGCGTAGTTTCTGTAAAAGTATATTAACTCCTTTACCGTCTTTTCGTAGCGCGAACAGTCCTTGCCGATAAACACGCCGGCTTCGCTGATCAAACCTACGGCATTGATAATTATTTCATGCTCTGCCTGAAGCAGATTGGCGGCTCTGTTCATTTGGTACTTTTTAACAAAAATGCCTCCGCCTTCCAAAAAAAAGTATGATTAAGGTCATAGTGAACCAAGTCAGCGGATTCTACTTTTGATAAAGGGTAAAATATACCCTTTATTATAGCCGGGTAGAGGCTAAACACCCCCAATCCGGCACAACCAATTTTTTAACCTTCAGTATAAAATCAATATGGCTGAAACTACCAAGATAATGGATGGCAATGAGGCGGCTGCTTATATTGCATATAAAACGAATGAAGTATGCGCCATTTATCCGATAACCCCATCGTCAACCATGGGTGAGTTTTGCGACGAATGGTCGGCCTCGGGTAAAAAAAACATTTACGGCACTGTTCCGGAGGTGATAGAAATGCAGAGCGAAGGCGGGGTTGCGGGTGCCATACACGGCTCTTTGCAGGGCGGCGCATTGTCCACAACGTTTACCTGCTCACAGGGCTTATTGCTCATGATTCCGGATATGTATAAGATAGCAGGTGAACTGCTGCCTACCGTTTTCCATATTGCGGCAAGGGCTTTGGCAACACATGCCCTTTCAATTTTCGGCGACCATTCCGATGTAATGGCAGTACGCCAATGCGGGTGGGCAATTTTATTTTCAAAAAACGCGCAGGAAGCCATGGATTTGGGGCTCATAGCTCAAGCCGCCACCCTAAAATCCCGCGTTCCGTTTATCTCTGCCTTTGACGGGTTCCGGACTTCGCATGAACTGGCTAAGGTTAAAGTAATACCTGACGAGATTATTTCGGAGATGGTGGACTATGAGGATATTTTGAATCACAGGTCAAGGGCAATGTCGCCGGAACATCCTTTTATAAGAGGCACCGCACAGAATCCCGATGTATTTTTCCAGAGCAGGGAGGCAGGCAATAAATACTACAATCAGGCTCCGTTACTGGTATCAGAGGCCATGGAAAAGTTCGGAAAACTGACGGGGAGACGCTATAAACCTTTTGAATACTATGGAGCCACTGACGCCGACCGTATTATAGTAATTATGGGTTCGGGAGCCGGGGCAGTCGAAGAGGCGGTTAACCACCTGAATAACGAAGGCAGCAAAACCGGTTACATCTATGTCCGGATGTTCCGTCCGTTCAGTTCCGACGAATTCATCAGGCAAATACCCAAAACGGTGAAAATGATAGCCGTGCTTGACCGGTGCAAAGAGCCTGGCAGTATAGCCGAACCCCTGTATATGGATGTAAGCAATTGCGTGCTGGAAAATTGGGAAGGCGAAAAACCTGTTATTACAGGCGGCCGGTACGGTCTCGCGTCTAAAGAATTTACACCTGCAATGGTAATAGCTGTTTTTAATAACCTATCGGATGCTAACCGTAAAAAGTATTTCACAATAGGCATAAACGACGACGTAACCCATACCAGCCTGAATTATGATACAACCTTTACCATGGATGAACAGCACCTCTTCCGCGGGCTGTTCTTCGGGCTTGGAGCCGATGGCACAGTAAGCGCCAACAAAAACTCAATAAAGATAATAGGCGAAACTACCGATAACTATGTACAGGGTTATTTTGTTTACGACTCCAAGAAATCCGGCTCCCTCACAGTGTCGCATCTACGGTTTGGCAAACAGCCCATTCAATCAACCTATCTCATCAATTCCGCAAATTTTATTGCCTGCCACCATTTCAGCTACCTTGAGAACTACGACATTCTTAAACATGCCGCCACCGGTGCAACATTCCTTCTTAATTCGCCTTACGACCCGGAAAATATATGGGATAACCTTCCCCAAAACACCCAAAAGGAGATTATCAGGAAAAAAATAAAATTCTATGCCGTAAATGCCAATTCAGTGGCACGCGAAACAGGCATGGGATCGCGCATTAATACGATATTGCAAACCTGCTTTTTTGCCATCAGTGAAATCATACCAAAAGACAAGGCGCTACAGAAGATAAAGGACGCCATTAGAAAAACCTACGCCGATAAAGGTGAAGCCATAGTTTTGAAGAATTTTGAAGCCGTAGATAAGGCCATTGCCGGATTGAAGGAAATAAAATACCTGGATTT